>JASGCW010000232.1 GCA_030053945.1 Limnohabitans sp. | reverse complement strand
GGTTGTATTCGTAAAGCACCTGTGGTGGCAAAGCTGATGTTGCACACATACCCTTGTTCGATTTGGTCTGTCAATGCTATCTAAAAACCATAAATCTGTTCAATGATTTTGTTTAGTTTATTTTCAATGTTCTCGTCATAATGTCCTTGTGAAGCAATACTTTCTAAAATACTTTGAACAATTGAATTTATTAATTCCTTTTGTCCGTCTGTTGGTACAATAAATGGAATTTTCTTAATGTAGTTTGCAGGGTTGTTTGCTGATGGGTTGATTGTCCTGATAAGTTTGTTGCAAGTAGGCGAATTGAAAAATGCTAACAAGTAATAAGTCAAACTTTCGTCCTTCGGAAAAATGCCAACAATTGACTGGTCAAATAATTTATTTTCAATTAATGAAGCCGTAATGCTAGACGAACTTATCATTGGTACGCCAACACCAAACTTAAAATAATATTGAGGATTTTGGAAACGTGCTTTTTTATCTTTCTTGTAATGCAAAACAGCTTCTTTGCTCCAATTCATAAACCAACCTTCTGGCTTTAAATATTTTGTATTGCCACCTTTTACAATTGGTAGAAAATATTTTTGGCCCTCAAAACCTTCAAGAATATTAGAAGCATTTTTATACGCTCGATTGATTTTATTGGGGTCAACTAAATCATAGTTTTTTCCGTTTTTTAGGTCAGCACTATTGACTTGCAAAAAAGTTTTGTCGTCACCCGAATAAAAACCTGTTACACAACTTGCAATATCTCCAACTTTTAGTGCCGCTTCGTTTATAGCTTTTGAAATGCTTGAATTGTCTGATATTAAAAATGCATAGTCGGGGTTTGAAAAGATTTCTTGTTGTGAAAACGAATAAACTTTCAGTTCTTCTTTTTTAACTACTGCTAACTGCTCTACAGTTGAAAAATTAGTAAGAACATGGAAGCTATTGTATAAACATTCTTTTTGATTACTTTTTTTTTGTAGGGTAATTATTGAAAGATTTGCATATCCAAAATTTACGCCTGGGAAAAACGAAGAAGGAAATAATGCTAATTCAATGATTTTTGTTTTAGTTAAAATATGCTTTCTAATTGCTTTGTGCATGTGTAAATTCAGAAATGTATCTGGTATAATGAAAGATAAAATTCCATCTTCCTTTAGTAACTCAATGCAACGAAAAAGAAACAAAGCGTAGCTTTCTTTTGCATATAAGTGGGAATACATTTTTTTGAGTACAGCTCTTTTTTCTAAATCTTGCCACGCCCCATAAGGCGGGTTAGCAATTATTTTGTCGTAATAACCACCAAAGTTTGAGTTAAAACTTAAATCATTGTCAAGCAATGTATCACACTCTCTAATAGTTACATTTTGAAAGGTTGAAAATTTGGTTTGTAATACTGTAACAGAAACTGGATTTAATTCGCAGATATCAATATTTGCAAATTCATTTGTTTCTAAAATAGTTTCTACAAAAACGCCATCACCACCACAAGGTTCAAATATTTTATCGGTTGGATTTAGCAAAAGTTTGTCAACCATATAATCAACAATGGGTGTTGATTTGGTGTAAAACGCCTGATATTTTCTTGCTTCGTTAATCATTACCAAAGTAGATATTGAAGTAAATTATTATCAGCAAAATGTGCTGTGGTTTCGGGGTTAAAGTCAGTAGCCCAATTTATATTTGTATCATTTTTCAAATCGGATTTTCCAGATTTCTTTAAACACTTTTCCAACCTTTTTAAATTCTTCATCGGTGAAGGTGTCTGTCTTGGCGTTGTTGCACCAGTAACAGGCGAAAACGATATTGTCAAAATTGTCGTATTCTAAGTCTGGTTGTTTGCGGTCAAGTTCAAGTTTTCTGCCTCTTGTTGCAATACGTTTTGTCGCTAAGTGTCCGCTGTCAAGTAGTTGCTTTATTTCTTGTTCGGTTATGTCGCAATAAAAACATTTTCTTTCGTGAGATAGATACCATTTATAAAAGTCGCCGAAAGACATTTTAATTTTTTTTCGTGTCCAAAGGTTTCTGATTTCTGCAATTTTTAATCTGTCCTCTTTGAGTTCCTCATACCATTTAGTCAAGGTTGAGTTTGGTACATTGAGTTTTTGAGCTATCGTTTTATAGTCTGTCTGCTCAACAACACATAGATGTAAAAATTCTTTCTGTTGGTCGGTCATGTTGATGTTATGGTGTGTCGCTGAAAAATGGCTGGTAACGGTTTGGTGCTATGCGTTCGGGCGAGACTTTTACCACAAATGTTGATACGGAGTACTGAACCGCCACTTTTACCAAACACATGTTAGCGGTTCGGCTTTTTTCTGTCTCTATGTTTCAAGTCAGTTTGCATCAATTGTCGCAATGTAATTTTCAATTTGTTTACTCTCCCCAAATGCAGTTGTCGGATTGTTAAATGGTGGTCTGTCAGAATTTTGTGGACTTAAAATTTCTCCGTTTTCAACTTCGTCACCAAATGTTGGGGTTTCTCTAAATTTCCCTTTGCCCCTAAAATTTAAAATTACTGCTTGAACTCCAGGAATAATACAGATTTGTAATCCTGTTTCTTCACTTTCAAAAAAGTCGTGTTGATTTAATCGCATACGAACAGTTTTGTCATTGAGTAAACTTTCAGGACAGTATCCATTCCACATATTTGAAATTTTCGTTTCAGTCATATTTGTTGTTTTTAAGTTATTACCGAAAGTAAAAAGAAACTGTTCTATATTTTCTCCTTCTGTTTCTATGTTACTCGCAACCTGTCTTGCAAGTTGTAAAAAGTCAAGATATTTATTTTCAGCGTTGTTATAACGAATGTTATTTAACTGTTGAAAGTTGGCATATAAATTACGTGCAAAAACGTCAATAAGTCTCTGGTCAAGGATTAAACAAGGATTATCATTGAATGATATTTTGAAAAAGTAAAGTAGTTTGCTGTAAGTTGAAAGTCCAAGACCTGAAACAGTCTTAAAAATTTCTGTCAACCTATTAAAGTCTGTCGTTGTTGGATTTGATTTTTCTCTTAGAGACGATAATGCGTTTGCAATAGTGTCAATGTGTTTAAGAATATTAACAAAATGGTTTCCCCGCATTCCGCCTGTGTAACCCCAGTAAATTGTCTTGATTATTATTTCTCTTGGTTCATTCGTTTCAAAAATGTCCTGTCGGCTAATTTTCAAGGTTGATTTGTCGCCAAATATGTTGTCATTAAGTTGTTTTAGCCAACTAATTTCGTTTTCAGCTTTTAACCAAGTCGTTCGTTTTGTCGTAAAACATTGTTGTCTTACAGGCAGGTTTGAAATCAATATTTTGTATCTGTCAATGTTCATTGGTGTCGTCTTTTAAGCTGATCGCTAACCCGTAAATATGCAAAACTATCCGCTTATTTGTATAAATCCAAATAAGTGCTTAAAAATTTAAGGGTCAATTATTAGGTGTCAAAATGCGCAATGCGCCTTTTAAAATTACTCTTGTCCAAAATAAATTTCACAATTAAGGGTGACCACTGGCTAATCAAATTCTATTGTAACAAAAGCCCTTTATCAGCTAGCTTTTTTGCAGCAGCAATTACC
>JASGCW010000231.1 GCA_030053945.1 Limnohabitans sp. | reverse complement strand
ATAAAATCTGTGCATCTGTGGTTATTTCTTTAAATTTCTTCAAATATTTTTAAAAACGAATGCCCTGATCATTTGTGTGTTTTTTGCCGTACTGCATTTGATTAAGAAACTAAAACCCTTCAAAAACACCTAACCCAAATAAAGCATAGTCATACTTAACAGGGTCATTTTTATCTAATTGTTTTAAGTTATAGTCTAATTCACCTAAAGTAATGATGTCATTTTGTTTTCGTGTAATCAAATTTAGTTTTCTAGCAACATTTCCAGAATGTACATCTAATGGACAAGAAAGATAGGAAGGGGAGATGTTTTTCCAGATACCAAAATCTACTCCTTTATTATCTTGTCTGCACATCCAGCGAAGGAACATATTAATTCTTTTTGCAGCCGAACCCTTGGAAGGGTCTGATATATGTTTTTGTGTTCTTTGTAAATAAGGTATCTCGAAGAATCTTTTTTTGAATTCTGTAATGCTATTTTGTGTAGATTCGTTTTTTATATTTTTTTCAAAGACGGATTCTAATCCGTTATGATTAGTATAAATATGATTTAAGCTTTTTATGAATTGAGTAAAGTCATTACCATTGAAAGTTCTATGAACAAAATGTTGCAGTGTATCTAAATCTTTTTCAGAATGATTTATGACAAAATCATAAGGTGAATTGCCTAGATAATCCATCATCTTTTGAGCATTATTAATTATCATTTTTCGATTTCCCCAAGCAATAGTTGCTGTTAGAAATCCTGAAATTTCAATATCTTCTTTTAACGTATATTGATGAGGGATTTGTATAGGGTCAGATTCAATAAAATTAGGCTTGTTATATTGTTCGACTTTTTCATCTAAAAAGCCTTTTAAATCTTCAATATCCATTTATAGAATTAAGTGTGTTATTTTTTTAAAATTTCATTGCGAATATTACCATCTACCATCACTAGTTTTCTATCAGCCATATTAGCTAAATCTTCATTATGGGTTACTATTATGAAAGTTTGACCAAGTTCATCTCTAAGTTTAAAAAAAAGTTGGTGTAAACTATTAGCGGTATTAGTGTCTAAGTTTCCTGATGGTTCGTCAGCAAAAATTACTTTAGGTTTGTTTATCATAGCTCTAGCAACGGCTACTCTTTGTTGTTCGCCACCAGACAACTCATTAGGCTTGTGGTTCATTCTTTTTTCAAGTCCTAAATACTTTAATAATTTTTCGGCTTCTGCTTCAACCTCTTTTTTTGGTCTATTAGCTATAAAACCAGGAATACAAACATTCTCTAATGCTGTAAATTCAGGAAGTAATTGATGAAATTGAAATACAAAGCCAAGGTTTTTGTTTCTGAATTGAGACAACGTTTTATCACTCATTTTTAAAATGTTCTCACCATTTATTTCAAGAGCTAAATCCTTATTTAAGGTTGGTTGATCAAGTGTTCCTAAAATTTGTAACAAAGTTGTTTTTCCTGCTCCAGATGCTCCTACAATAGAGACTACTTCACCTTTTTTAATTTCTAGTGATACGCCTTTAAGAACTTCTAAATCTTCGTAGTATTTATGAATATTTTTTGCCTTAATCATTCTTGACTGTTTTCACAAAGGAACAAAGAAATAAATATATACTCAAAATAAAGTTTTGTTAATTCAAATAAACAACATTTTAAAATTGATTAACTTTGAGAAAACCTTAAGCTATGAAAGATTCTGTCTTATTATTTTTAGCTTTAATTTCTTTAAATTGCAATACTAAATTAAGAAGTAATACTATGCCTGATAATTATGCAGTTTTAAACCCTAATACTGAAGTGGCTATTTTTGCTGGAGGATGTTTTTGGTGTACTGAAGCAGTTTTTTTACAATTAGAAGGAGTTAAAGAAGTGAAACCTGGTTATATAGGTGGAAATTTAGAGAATCCAACCTATGAGGAAATATGTACTGGTAAAACTGGTCATGCAGAAGCAGTTCGAATTATTTTTGATCCAACAAAAATAAAATATGAAGAATTATTAGAAGTTTTTTTTGCGACTCACGATCCTACTACGTTAAATCAGCAAGGGGCAGATAGAGGAACTCAATATAGAAGCGAGATTTTTGTAACAAATGAAGCTCAAAAGCAAATAGCACAACGTTATGTAAACCAGTTAAATAAAGATAATGTTTTTGGAAAAAAAGTAGTTACTGTAGTTTCGAATGCTCCTACTTTTTATATAGCAGAAGATTATCATATAAATTATTATAACAGGAATAAAAATCAATCTTATTGTAGTTATGTAATTACGCCAAAAGTTGAAAAGGTAAAAGAGAAGTATAAAGATAAACTAAAAAAATAATTGGCATTTTTTTTGTTATAAGTAATTGAATTTTAAATCTTTTTAAAAATGTCTAATAAGTTACAAACAGAAGTAAATACCAAACCAAAACGACAAGCTACAGAATTTAAGTTGATTATTGGTTTGTTTTTTGATGTTATTGGTATGCTATCTTATTTAATACCAGGTTTAGCTGAGAGTACAGATTTAGCTTGGGCTCCTATTGCAGGATTTCTTATGACTATGATGTATAAAGGAACGGTGGGTAAGGTTGCGGGTGTCATAACATTTCTTGAGGAAATTTTGCCTTTTTCAGATATTATCCCTTCTTTTACGATTACTTGGTTATATGAATATAACCAAGATAAAAAGAATGGATGGTAATTTGGTTTGAAGTTTAAAACTTCTTTTGAGTTAAAAATATTGGAGTATATTTACTCGATTTTTCAAACTTAATTACATTATAGAATTTCATTTCAATGAATGCACAACAACGTATTTTTTTACTACTTTTTAATTTTATTATAGGTTTTGTTTATTCTCAAGATAAAAATATTGACAATAAAACAAGTGCAGATACAAGTTTTGTGAATTTGCGTGAGTTGTCTAAGGATTTTGTATATGACCTAAAATATGCTTCTAATGATAATTTTTTAAAGCAGAAAGTGTATGATTGTTCTGAGTGTTATTTAAGGAAAAACACAGCAGAAGCTCTTATTAAGGCTAATAAACTATTTTTAAGGAAAGGTTATAGAATAAAATTTTTTGATTGTTATCGTCCCTTGGATGTGCAAAAGAAAATGTGGGCAATTGTGTCGGATCCTAATTATGTTGCAAATCCAGCTCGAGGGTCTATCCATAATAGAGGAGGAGCTGTAGATATCACTTTAGTAGATAAAAATAACAAAGAAGTTGATATGGGTACTCCATTTGATTTTTTTGGAGATAAATCTTCCCATAGTTTTAAAGAATTAGATAAAAAGGTTCTGAAAAACAGAGAATTACTAAAAGAAATAATGTTAAAATCTGGATTTGAATCATTGGACTCAGAATGGTGGCATTACACTTTAATAGGTGCAAAGAAGTTTAGTTTGTCAAATTTCAAATGGAAGTGCAATTAGTTCTTTGAGCAGATAATAACTATTTTTCTATTATCAATATTGGTTGTAAAGAAAATATATGTATCTCCTCCTTCTTTTATTTTCCATTTCTTTCTAATTTCTTCCACTTTTTCAGGGAAATTGCGAGTTGTAATATTTGCTTTAGAATTT
>JASGCW010000230.1 GCA_030053945.1 Limnohabitans sp. | reverse complement strand
CACCTATAAATCAATTAAAAAATACGAACTTGAGTTCGTATAAGTAGATGTTATGGGCTATTAAAAAATGACGATATGATACTAAGTGAAGTTCAAATTAAAGGATTTAGAAATTTTAAAGATACAACGATAAATTTCTCAGAAAAATCCTTGATTATCGGTGAAAATGATATTGGAAAATCCAATTTAATTTATGCTCTAAGATTGTTATTAGACAAAGGATTTTCTGAAAACGATTTAATTCCAAATGATAATGACTTTTACATACATGAGAATACACAAGAATTTCAAATTAAGCTGAAATTTGAAAATGTAACAGATGATTGTATTCGTGGTAAAATTGGAACTTATATTTCCAATACTGATTTATTATATCTTGTTTATCGTGGTAGTAAAGATATAAATGAAAATCGTTATGAAATATTTGCCAGTCATTCAGGTGTAAATACAGAATTAACATCAATTCCAAGAAGTTTGTATATTAAAGTTTTACATTTAAGATATATTCAAAGTTCACGTGATTTGTTTGGGTATATTCAAAAGGAGAAAAAGGAAATATTACAGGCGACAAAGAATTTTATTGAAGTAAATCATCAACCGAAAAAAACAGACGATGATACAACTTTGACTAATATTGAAACACTTTTAAATTCTGCAAATGACAACGTTAAAAATCTTCACTTTGTCAAAAGAGCAACCGACACAATAAATGTTGAACTTGAAAAATTATCTATACACCACACAAATAATAAAATAGCCTTTGATGTTTTCGATGTTGATACAAGTAAATTTACTGAAAATTTACGGCTTGTTTCTGAAATACAAGAGAGTTCACTCTCATTAGGGGGTGAAGGAAGAAGCAATCAAATTTATTTTGCTCTTTGGGCATCAAGAAATGACTTAAGTATCGAACGTGATTTTGAAGTTTGTCTGTATTGTATTGAAGAACCAGAAGCACATTTACATCCACATCAACAAAGAAAATTAGCAAATTATCTATACGAACATGCAAGAAATCAAATTATTATTTCGTCTCATTCACCACAAATTGCTTGTGAATTTCCACCAAATTCAATAATTAGATTATATAACAATGTACCAGATACCAAGGCGGCAAATAATGGTTGTGGTCAACCGATTAGTGATGCAATTCTAAATTTTGGTTTTCGATTAAATATCTTACCTGCAGAAGCTTTCTTTTCAAGTGTTGTATTTCTTGTCGAAGGCGTATCAGAAGAATTATTGTATAAAGCATTGGCAAAAGCAAATAATATCGACTTAGATAAATTAAATATTTCAATTTTACAAGTTGACGGCGTTGGTTTTGAATATCATATCGAATTATTAAACTCATTAAAAGTGGATTGGGTAATTAGAACAGATAATGATATTTTTAAAGTACCATATAGTAATCCTGATAGGTTTAGAGCAGCAGGTCTTCAACGAGTTATTAATATTTATAATACATACGTTCAAAATAATACAACTTTGGATACTTTGATTTTTATTCATGAACCTGAATTTAGAAGTATAGTTTCCAATACACTGACAGCCGATTTGGAAGCAAAATTATTAAGTATTAAAATTCAACTCGAAACGCATAATATTTATTTAGCTAATAACGACCTTGAAAATGATTTATTGAATTCTGCATTATCCGCTGAAATTCAAAACCATTATAGCAGTTTTATTGAAAATAGCAAAATAAAGATGACAAAAGGAAAAGGAACGTTTATGTTTTCTTTTCTACAAAACAATTCTGATAAATTAAATCTTTTAATTAATTCTGATTTATTGAACCCTTTGCAAAAATGCAAAGAAATAGCAGAAGCAAAATGGTTATAAAAAAACCTACAAAGCAACAAGAAGCAATTATTAATGAGCAAGGTAATTGTGTTGTCATTGCAGACCCAGGCAGTGGCAAAACATATACTATATCAACAAAAATACGACAAATTCTTGCTGACTTACCACCATTTAAAGGAGTAATTGCTATTTCCTTTACTAACAAAGCAAGTGATGAATTAAAATTTCGCTGTATTGGTGACGGTTTAGAAAGAAAAAATTCTTTTTTTGGTACAATTGACAAATTTTTTATTTCAGAAATAATAATTCCATTTGGTAAACAGGTTTTTGGTTATCCCAATAAAGAGATAGAAATAATAAATGTAAAAGGATTACCAAAAACATTTTTTGATGAATATAACAAACTTGATGAAGTTTTAAATTATTCACAAATTACTAATAACCATATAGATTTTTTCAAAAGAGCATTCATATCAGGATATATATTATTAAACAGTATCGGATATTTAGCAATCTTCATTTTTGATAATTCGGTTTCTTGTCATAAATACATGAAAGCAAGGTTTTGTCATGTATTCATTGACGAATATCAAGACAGTGGCGTTGAACAGCATTATTTATTTTTAAGATTGCAGTCATTGGGCATTACGGCAATAGCTGTTGGGGACGCAAAGCAAGCCATTTATGGTTTTACAAACAAGCAACCAGAACATTTACTAAGTTTAAATGAAAATCAAAATTTTGTTCCGTTTCGCTTAACAAAAAACCATCGTTGTCATCAATCAATTATTGATTATTCGACAATCTTAATTTTCCCCAAATATAAACCAAAAACGAAATCCGAAATTAGAATATTTGAAAAAAGTATTAATGGTGACGAAGCACAAATTGGAAATTGGCTCAATTCGGCAATTCCTTATTATAAACAGAAATACAATGTATTAAATAATAATCAGATTGCAATTTTGACACGGGGAGAAAGGTCTGAAAATCTTATTTCATCTGCATTGCAAATCCCATATAAAAAATTTATAAAAAATGCACTTGAAGAAGACTTTACACCTTGTAGTACAATGTTTTGTAATATTCTTAATTTATTATGTTCAAAGATTAAAACTAAATATGAATTTTTAGATGAAAATGTTGATTTAGTCTCTGATTTACGAACTGCAAATTTAATTTCAAAAAAAATAGATTTTCTTAAAGCAGCGTTTTTAAATAACGTTTTATTGGATTATTTAAATGTATTTCAGGAGATTGGAGAAATTATTTTACCCGATGAAGATATTGAAAGCTCTTTAAAAATCTTAGAAAATGTAATCGAAGCTGATAGCAATTTAAGTAATTTTAAACCTGCAAGTTTAAACGAAATACAGATTATGACATTGCATAAATCTAAGGGTTTGGAATTTGATATTGTTTTTCATATGGATTTACATGAGTGGGTTTTTCCGATTAAGACTATTAATAATGGTAAGACAGAATTATCAGATTTAGAGCAGGATATCAACCTTCATTTTGTTGGTATAACAAGAGCAAAAGAATGTACAATATTATGTACGAGTACAAAAAGACATAATAGAGATTTGCTTTTAAAAAATGGAAATAAATCCGAATTTTTATTACATAAACCATTGTTTGATTATAGAGAAAACAGTGAAATATAAGCCGTTAACATATAACACAACGATCATTGCATTTTTTTGTCGGCAGAAGTGCTAAATTGATACTTTTGTGCAAGAAAGAAACATTTGTGCAAACAT
>JASGCW010000229.1 GCA_030053945.1 Limnohabitans sp. | reverse complement strand
CGAATAAAATCAATACTTTCTTCGTGAGACCTAAACGCCTATACCTATTAAATAAATTTCGTCTCTTACATAAGTGTTATTAAGCCAAAAACAATGTTTCGTATATTCTTTTGCTTTCGTCAATTTGTCTTTGGTCGGCAAAGGATAAGTGTCTGCTGCGTTTGTGGCGTGTGGTCGAACGTGTGATACTGAATTGAAAGATTTGTTTGGAAAGTTTGTATAACGAGTTGTTCCAATTACTTGCTTTACAATTTTGCCTTTTGAAACAATCTCTTTTGTCTTAGCCCAAACTTTTTCCGCTTTAAGAATATCAGCATAAGGCATATTCCAGAACTTAACTTTTCTCAAAACTAATTGCTCATTTTCAAATTGAAAAAACACGAACAAAAACTTATGCTCTAAAATGTCTTTGAAATTGGAGTCGTCCCATTCTTCATTTACGATTTCTTTGTATTTGAAATTTGGAAAAGAAATATCTTCTTTGGGTAAATTGTTTTTCTTTAGTCTTACTGTCTTTACAATGATTTCAGCTTTTTCAAATTACTAGATTTATTTTGGCACGGGTAAACCTAATTTTTGCAAAGGTATGTACTCAAAATAGTACCTACATCTTACGCTAATAATATAATCCAATACGTCTTTATATTTGGGGTTTTTGAACCATTCGCTAAGAAGATAAATGTACTCAACTTCCATATTCAACTGAGATAACAATTTTTGGTATTGCTTCTTTTTAAAATCGCAAGTTTGTAATTTTTCATCAACAGAGCCTTTACTTTGTTGAAATTTACATTCAATGATAAACATTGCATTATTGATAATCACATAAATACTATCGTCTGGAAGTAATCTTTTTGAAACAATACTATTCCAATCAACTCCTTCTGCTTCAAGGAATTTGTAAAAGCTATACTTTTTAAAAACCCTTGCAACGAGTTCGTTTTTATAATATACATTACCTGCATCAACTTTGTAATTCTTTTGACTACTTAAAAATGTTGTTAAGTCTATTTTACCTTCAAAAACTAATCCTGTTTTTGTGTTGCCCCCTCCTTTTCCTCCTATTTTCATACTGTAAAAAGTTCAATTTTATTATTTAAATGCTCGTATTTCCTTTGTGTAAGTTCAAGATATTCCTTATTCATATCAATACCTATGTATTGTCTCTTGCCTATAATTTTTGAGGCTATTCCTGTTGTCCCTCCGCCATTAAACGGGTCTAAAATTATTGCTCCTTCATTTGTTGATGCCATTACAATCCTTTTAAGCAAAGCAAGTGGTTTTTGAGTTGGGTGTTTGCCAAATTCTTTTTCGCTTGGAGGAGGTGTTGGAATACTCCAAACAGACCTCATTTGTGTATCATTCTTTTTCATTGGGTCTTCTGGAAAATTTCCATTTTTCATTGCTTCATAGTTAAAAATATGCTTTGCTTTTTTATCTTTTCGTGCCCAAATAAGAGTTTCGTGACTTGCAGTAAAAAATCTACAACTTAGATTTGGTGCGGCATTAGGTTTAAACCAAGCAATATCATTCAAAATATGATAACCTAATTTTTGAATTAAAAATCCACATTGATAAATTGAATGATAAGTTCCACTTACCCATAATGTGCCTTCAGGTTTTAAAATTCTATGACATTGTTTCAGCCAAGTTTCGTGAAACAATAAATCATCTTCAAATCCTTTGCTTTTATCCCACTTTCCTTTATTTACACTGACCATTTTTCCGTTTTGACAAGAAAAACCATCGTTAGACAACATATAAGGCGGGTCAGCAAAAATCATATCAATACAATTATCAGGTAGCCTTGACATAATCTCTAAGCTGTCTCCGTTGTAAAGCGTAAAATCATCGCTTTTATAAAAAGGATGAATACTTTCTTGGACTCCATTTTTTGAAATGTATTCTTGTAAAGTTTTAACTAATTCTTTCGATATTTTCATAATTTTATTTTTATCTCATTGTGATTTATTTGTTCAATATGAAACAAAATATTCTGGTAATCAATATTATTACACTGACCATTATCTAATCGTTGAGCTAATGTCAACACTTCTAAATATGGTTTTACGGTTCTCTCACCTTCTTCATCTAATTCCCAATCAAATGTTTCTGCCCATTCAAAAAGTTCTGGGATAATTTTTTCTTTGTTACTTTCTATTAATTCCGAGATGTTCATTTTAAGCTGTTTTTGCGTTAGGGATTGTAGTGGAAATCCTTTTTTGAGGAACGAAAAAAAGATTGGAACGGATAGCCAGACCCGATAGGGGAACGCCCAAATAATCAACATTTTCAAGAAATAAATATTTTGGTTTATTCTTTTTCTCTGAAATTATTTTGTGAATACTCCACCACAAAACACCTTTCTTTCCGATAAGTCCTTTTGAATTTTTTAGAGTTGTGGCAACAGAGTAATCTTGACAAGGAAAACCGCCTACTAATAAATCGTGGTCGGGAATTTTGGAAACATCAACTTGTGTAATGTCTTCATTTGAATGTCCATTTTTTCCAAAACGATTTTCATAAACCAATGAAGCGTGTTGCGTTTTTGTCGATGGTTCCCATTGGTTGCTCCAAATCACTTTATAAGGTGATTTTAGAGAATTTTTATATCCTGATGATGCAGATTTTCCATTCCATCCTTCAAGCCCAAGACGAAAGCCTCCAACACCTGCAAATAATTCTACGACTTTAATTTCATTTTTCATTGTGAACAGTTTTTAGATATTTCACTTTTTCCTCAGCAACTTTTAAGATACTTAAATCTGCTTCCTCGTCAAGAATTTTGTAAGCGATTTGATCACTTAAAAAGTCATTCTGCAATTCTTTTTCGTCAACTTTAAAAAAGTCAGCAACTTGCTTAATAATTTGCTTTGTCGGCTGTCTTTCGTTGCGTTCAATCTTAGCAAGAAGTGAAGTGTCAATGCTAATTTGTTCTGAAACAAATTTTAAAGTCAAACCAGCTTCCTCTCTTAGATATCTGAGATGTTCTCCAAATGATTTTGTCGTCTTAATTGTCGCCATATTGGTCAAATATTGTCCAAAAATAATAATAAAAAAATAATGGACAAAAAAAGTCCAAAGAAGTTTTCAACAATGTTTGGGTGGTGGGTGGGCTTGGGTGTGTCGGGCAAAATTAAATGTGCTGTTTTGTGTCGACTTGTGGAAGGGAAAATAGCTCTTTTAATTTTGCGAAGCGTTGGCATTTTTCTGTGCGTTTGTTGTCGGTCGTGTCGGTCTTTTAGGGTGAGGCATAACGCTGGGGATTGGCGTTGTTGGAGCCTTCGAGTCCCGTCTGCCCATAACCAAAGCCCAATAATTGCAATATTGCTGATGTTTTATTCATAAGCCAAATTTAACGTCAAGCCTCGAACTGAAGCACAGTGATACAAACTGCCGAAGTTTCAACGTCCAGCCCCACTTGCAGCAATACCAATGTTGTACGCCGTATTTCGTGTTAAGTTGTGAATAGAACTATGCCAATTTAGTTTTTCTCTTTCTAACTGCTTGTTTGGTTTTTTTGTCAGTAAGATTATTGTTTTTCAACTTATAGTTCTTTATGTGTTCGCT
>JASGCW010000228.1 GCA_030053945.1 Limnohabitans sp. | reverse complement strand
GCGCAACTCCGAAGGATTGCGCCACATCACCCAAATATACGCATAAATAACAAAACCACAAGAGGTTTGATTTTTCTTAAAATTTTAATAACTACTTATATATTTCGGTGCTTTTTAAAGATTATGGTATCACGCATTTCAAATTATTTTTGATGGATTTACGAAACATCACTTAAAAAAATAACACAAAAACGCAAAAGTATTAAAACCCACTTGCACCCACGGCATTTGCTTTTAAAAAATTGCCACAGATGCACAGATAAAAATAAATTTTAATATTTATTTCCGCAAAGCGGATAATTTTACAATTAATTTTCTAAAAAAACAGAATATAAAATCTGTACATCTGTGGTTATTTCTTCAAATATTTTTAAAAGCGAATGCCTTGACTTGCACCCCTTTTTGCAATTATTTAGTTATTTAGATAAATAGCTACTATTCACTTAATTTTAAACAAAAAAAGTGATTTGCATTATCTGTTCACTTTGCTCAATTCTTCTCTTATCGGAGTGACAAACGAGCCGCTTAACTTGACAAAATTGTTTTAATAATCCAAATACCAGTTAAACAAATCTGAACGGATTCCTATGGAAAACCACGTTGTCGATTCCTTAAAGATTGTAGGTGTATCTACTGTTGGTGTAAAATTCCTGTATAAGAAATTACCAAAAATCTTCATATTTGTACTTGGGTTCAACAAATAACCTGCTTGCAAATCAGCGATTAGAATATTGGTCTTGTTTCCTTGCCCTACCACTACTCCTGTATCAGCAGATCTGTTCGATTCGTAATTCTTATAAATATCGGATCCGTAATTTTTATTGTCGGTAGCTGTATCAAAATCAAAACCTCTCACTCCTAGGTTAACTTTTAGTTCTCCAAACCATCTTCCTTTAGTATATCGGGCTATCCCAACAATTTCATCTAAGTTGGCTCCCCAGTTATGCCCCATACTCTGGTTGTTGTGTCCATAATTAGTGATAGGGTTACTATGCGAATACACATACGGACGAACGTGATTGAGTTCTCCTTGCAAGTAAAGATTCTTAACACCAAAAGCGTTATAGTATTTCCCTCCAAACTGGAATCCGAACTTATTCTTCCAACTTTGATTCCCAGCACTTACATCGCCAAAAGAGAATTCATCAATTAGAAACTGCCCATAAAAATTGAGTTTATTATTCCATTTGTATTTGGCTGCTAATCCTAAAACTGCATTTCCACTTCGGGCTGAAGATGAAAACTCAACCGAACGATAAAAAATAATCGGATTCAAGAAATTAGCATCAAAACCTCTACCATTTGAATTGGCCCAAACCACCGATTCAAAGAAACCTATATTCAAACGCTTTGTGGCATTCCAACTCAAATAATGGTTTGCCATATATTTTGTGGAATAGGTGCGTTCAAACGTTGCTTCGGGTCTCACATCTTTGAGCAACATAAAAGTATTTGTATATTTTATTTTCCAAAATGTGGTGTTGATTTTGAAAAACGGATAAGGACTAGCTCCGTCTCCTTCCAATAAAGATCGATACCCATCACCAATAAAATTACGACTATACCCCAATTGAAAATTGAATACTTTACTGGGTGAATAACTAATATTTGCATCGGCCGATGGAATATCAAATTTTATAGTATTAAACGCTTTTGCGATGCCTATTCCTGGAATTATGGCTGGATCACCCCCTGCTGGTTTTAATGTTGAAGCATAATGATTGTAATATCCTGCAAAATACCCTTGGGTTTCATAAATAGTAGTGGTAAAGTTAACCTGTCTGCCAATACCTCCTTGAATTTGAATGGCTCTGGTATTGACAAAAGTAGATTCTTCAGTATCTGATTTACTTTTTCCTAACTGCAAATCAAAAACTGGGTTCATTGTAAACCAATAGTCTTTACCTTGTATTTGAACCAAATTTTCATTGAACAGCTTTCTACTCACCCAACTTTCATTTTTCATCTTAATCGCTTCGAAATTCTTAGCAAAATCAAAATATTTAGAAACTTCTGTATAAGTATAGGGTTTTGAAGCGGTATGGCTGTTGGTCCCTAACTGATTCATCTCATCGTCAAACTGTGTGTATAAATTATGTGAGAATGGTATATTCAGTTGGCTTGAAAATTGCGGATTCTTAAAATCACGATAATTCTTTTCTACTAAATCGTATTCAGGATTTTCTTTGTCTGCTAAATTTTGAGGTGAATTTGCTTCTGCTATTTCTTGCGCTTTCTTTTCTTCGGCTATTTGAGCTGCACTCATTAACGGAATAGAGAAAGTCAACGTATATTTTGCATAAGTAGGTTTACCGTTATAGGTGGTTGGTTGAATTACTGGCAATTTTGAAAAAACCCTTTTTGTCTCCTCAATTAGCTCCGAATACATTGCATCTACATACAACACTTTAAAACTACCTGTTTCATCTACTTCAAAGAGCGTAATTACTTTCCCTTTGAAATTGTTTTTAGCTATTTCTGGAACCTGAAATTGGTTATAAATATGATCATACAGTTGATTGTAAAAACAATCTTCCGATTCTTTCTCAGTGAAATTTTTACAGGCTTCAAATTGAGCTGCTTTTTCCTGGTTAGTTACTTGAGAAAACAGGTTTTGAAAAACAAACAAAACAAAAACAAAAATGATTTTTTTCATCGAATACTAATAACTATTTTTTGATACTGCTCCTTCCACTATAAGTTTAGCTGAGGATGTTCCTATTCTTTTTACACCTAATCTAATCATCTCTAAGGCCTCTTCTAGTGAGCGAACACCTCCAGCAGCTTTTACTGGTAACGGATTAGCATTTTCTAGCATTAATGTAATGGTTGGTATTGTCGCTCCATTAGGCAAACCATCCTCGGTTTTATAAAATCCAGTTGAAGATTTTACAAAAACATTGCAATAATCTTTCTCGTCAAAATTTGAAACTATTACATTTTTAATAAGTGAAGACAATTGGATTATTTCATCGTTCGTAAGTGCAGCTACTTCTATAATGAATTTGACTACTTTTTTATGAAGTAAACCTAAACGTGTACAAGACAGGATTTCTTCTTTTATTTGGTTTATTTCACCAAGTTTAAAAGCATTGTAGTTTACCACATAATCTAATTCATCTGCGTCGTTGCGAATAGCTTTTTCTGCTTCCTTTATCTTATCTTCTAAACTTGAATTCCCTTC
Source organism: Limnohabitans sp. (assembly GCA_030053945.1). GTDB lineage: Bacteria > Bacteroidota > Bacteroidia > Flavobacteriales > Flavobacteriaceae > Flavobacterium. The sequence goes on along the minus strand of JASGCW010000228.1, from coordinate 397 downwards.
GGGAAAATCGATAACGGTACCTATTAAAACTTTTGAGGAAGCTTCAGGTATCATTTTTCTAGCTATAGCCACCTTATCTGGGCGAATCATAATAAGTTTGAAATTTTCTTCAATGGCTTCTTGAATACATTTTCTTACTACTTCATCATTTTCAGACTCCGACAAATTTGCCTGTTCGGCAGTTTTGAGATAGGTAGAATCTAAATATTGCTTAATGTCCATTTTTATGAAAATTTTATTGCATAAAAATATAAAAAACTGGCAGAAATAATACTATTTGCTTAAAAGTCTTTTAATTTAAAAACAACCATTCTTTAACGGTAATCCTATAAACGCAATTTCTCACCCATTACTTTTAAAAATCTCTCTAAACTGATAGAATATTCTTTCTATGAGT
>JASGCW010000081.1 GCA_030053945.1 Limnohabitans sp. | reverse complement strand
ATAGTAAACCTAGATGTTATGATGGCAAAACGAAAAATGTCTCTTAATGAGTTGTCAGAGAAAGTAGATTTAACACTTTCTAACTTGTCTATTTTGAAAACAGGTAAAGCAAAAGCAATTCGATTTAGTACGCTAGAAGCTATATGTAAAGTATTAGATTGTCAGCCTGGAGATATTTTAGAGTATAAAGAGGATAAATAACAAATGCCACGCGAAGCGTGGCATTTGTATAATTTTAAAAGTATTTTTTAAATCCCCAAATAATTACTTGGTGTAATGACTTTTAATTCTGCTTTAATCTCGTTTGAAACATTTAGAGTTTCAATAAAAGCGTGAATCGATTCTTTGTTGATAACCGAGTTGGTTCTTGTTAAATCCTTCAAAGCTTCATACGGATTAGGGTAGCCTTCACGACGAAGAATTGTTTGGATAGCTTCGGCAACAACTGCCCAGTTTTTCTCTAAATCTTCAGCAAATTTTTCTTCATTAAGAAGTAATTTGTTTAATCCTTTTAAGGTTGCTTCAAAAGCAATTAAAGTATGTCCAATAGGAACTCCTATATTTCTTAAAACAGTACTATCTGTCAAGTCACGTTGTAATCTTGAAATAGGTAATTTAGCCGATAAGTGTTCGAAAATAGCATTGGCAATTCCTAAATTTCCTTCTGAATTTTCAAAGTCAATAGGATTTACTTTGTGAGGCATAGCGGATGAACCTATTTCTCCAGCTTTAATTTTTTGCTTAAAGTAATCCATAGAAACATATGTCCAAATATCTCTGTCTAAATCAATCAAAATAGTATTGATACGTTTTAAAGCATCAAAAAAGGCTGCAAAATGATCATAATGCTCAATTTGAGTGGTAGGAAAGGAGTGGTGTAAACCTAAAATTTCTTCCACAAAGTTAGTACCAAAGGCTTTCCAATCATTTTTAGGATACGCAATTTTGTGTGCATTGTAATTACCAGTTGCACCACCAAATTTAGCAGCAAAAGGAATGTTATACAACAAACGCATTTGTTCTTCTAAACGCTGTACGAAAACCAAAATTTCTTTACCCAATCGAGTAGGAGAGGCTGGTTGTCCGTGTGTACGTGCCAGCATAGGGACATCTTTCCATTCAACACTTAATTCTTTCAATTTTTGGATTACTTGAATTAATAGTGGTAAATATACTTTCTCGTAAGCTTCTTTTGTAGAAAGCGGAATAGCAGTGTTGTTAATATCTTGTGAAGTTAATCCAAAATGGATAAACTCTTTGTATTGTTGTAATCCTAAAGCGTCAAACTTCGATTTAATGAAGTATTCAACAGCTTTTACATCGTGATTAGTGGTTTTTTCAGTATCTTTTATCCACATAGCATCTTCTGCGGTGAAGTTTTGATACATTTTACGAAGTTCAGGGAAACTATTTTTGTCAATTCCAGCTAATTGAGGGATGCCAGCTTCGCAAAGAGCGATAAAGTATTCTACTTCAATTAAAACGCGGTATTTGATTAAAGCTTCTTCCGAAAAATAAGGAGATAAAGAAACCGTTTTACTTCTATAACGACCATCTATAGGTGAAATAGCATTTAATTCAGTTAATTGCATGTTGTTATGTTGTTTTTAAAAGCGCAAAGATAAAAGAAAGTTGGGAGTTGGGTGATGGAAGATGGAAGTTTTTTTTAGCACTAGTATTTAGTAAATTTAGGATATGGTAGAGTTAATTCAAATTAACTATTCAGCTATTACTTTGTTCATTTGTTAATAAATAAGGACGCTGTTAAGCTCGGTTTCTTTACTACACCAGACAGGTTTTGAAAAACCTGTCTGGTGTAATAGCTTAAAATCAAGTAATTTTTAACACTATAGAAAACTAATATTAATTAAATTGCATTGTCTTATAATCCGCTAATCAATAAAGTAATAATTATTCAACAAGCCATAACTAACTGAATAGTTACAATTCAAATAATGTATTCTCCTAAAAAATAAAATATTTTACAGTAAGTGATATTCTAATAAGATTGAAAGCTTAAAGTTATCTAATGTTTTAGTTTTTTGATTTTCTGAGTAAGTTCAGGGGAAAATTTTATGATTTCATCATCACTTTTAACTAATTCAATTATCTCGTTCATTATATCAATTAATTGATACGTTTTTGAACCTGATTTTGGTGACCAAATTTTTGCTTTTACACTGCTATCCATAAAAAAATGTTCAACACCATCAATTCCTAAATTTACTTTTTCTGGTTTTTCACTTTCTTTTAAAAATTCAGTTATTAGGATTTGTATCGATTTACAATTGTTTGAATCAACTTTTTTTGTTTTTTCTACAAGTTCAACTTTTAAATCAGTATTGTCTTTGTTTTCCCAAATTGAATTAGTTACTGTTGAAAATACTATTTCATCTTCTTGAAAACTTAAAGAATATTCCTTTCTAAAATTTGGAATAACAAGATATCTTATAGAGGAATTTTTAATTGAATTTTGAAACAATATTTTCTCGACATGTTCATAATATTTTTTAAGTCCATCATAATCACCATACTTCATATAGGGATTCTCATTATAAGGTTCTAATCTATCTTGTGCATTAGTTTTTGAAATTATTAAAAATGAAAAAAGTACAACGTAGTAGATTATTTTTAATTTCATTACTTAAAATTTTGATTGTTTATTGAATTTGCTATTTCAATTGATGTTTTAATTTCTCCATTCCCTCACTCGCATTCATAGCTATAACTTCTAACGGATTTGCTAATTCATATATTGTGGCTGGATTTGGATCTATGTAATAAACTGGTATGTATGGTTTTGCATAATGCATTAATCCAGCAGCTGGATATACCTGTAAAGAGGTGCCAATAATGATAACGATATCTGCTTCTTCTATGATAGGAATGGCTTTTTCAATAGCTGGTACAGCTTCGCCAAACCATACTATATGAGGACGTAGTTGGTTACCATTAGGATCGGTATCACCTAAACGTAAATCTTCTGTCCAGTTTAAAATGTAATTTTCATTAGTTACACTGCGGACTTTGGTTAATTCACCGTGTAAATGTAAAATGTTTGAACTACCAGCTTTTTCGTGTAGATTGTCCACATTTTGTGTGATGATTTGAATATCAAAATCTTTTTCTAGTTCGGCTAAAATCTCGTGACCACGATTAGGTTTTACTTCTTTTAGCTGTGCACGACGTTTGTTGTAAAAATCTAAAACCAAACTCGGATTTTTATGCCAACCATCAATGGAAGCAACTTCCATAATATCGTGGTTTTCCCACAATCCGTTCGCATCTCTAAAAGTACTTATGCCACTTTCGGCACTCATTCCTGCACCTGTTAATACAGCTATTTTCTTTTTCATTTTACTTTTTTTATAGATGTAAACTAAAGTACTAGAGGATTTTAAGGTTAAAAAAATATCTTTGAATCGTTGGGTCTTTCGAATCTTAATGTTCCAAATCTCTTTATACTTTGTACTTCATACTTAATACATATATCTTTGCCCGAAATTAAATAAAATTATCCATTTATGGAATTGCTATTTCAAGACCAAAATTATTTAGCTTATTTAGAAACTTTTATAACTGAAAGCCGCAAAGAAGGATTTAAGCGTGTTTTGGCAGATAGGACTAAACATTTTACAGTCGTTTGTGAAGATGTCTATCAATTACACAACACTAGTGCGGTAATGCGTAGTTGTGAGGTTTTTGGAATTCAAGAGTTGAATGTGGTCGAGCAACGATTTGGTAAACGAATTGATAAAGAAATTGCAATGGGAGCAGAGAAATGGGTAGATATTCACCGCTTTTCTAACAATCAGGATTGTATAGATAATTTGAAAAATAGAGGTTATCAAATCATAGCAACAACACCCCACGAAAATGATTGCTTGTTAGAAGATTTTGAAATAAGTAAACCCGCTGCTTTGTTTTTTGGTACCGAAAGACAAGGATTGTCAGAAGAAATAATCCAACAAGCAGATGGTTATTTAAAAATACCAATGTTCGGTTTTACAGAAAGTTTGAATATTTCAGTTTCTGCCGCTATCATTTTACAAAATCTATCTTCTAGATTAAGACATTCTAATGTAGATTGGAAATTATCTGAATCTGAATTGCTAGAAAAAAGAATAGATTGGACAAGGAAATCTATCAAAGATATCGATTTTATTACTCAAAAATATCTTGAAACTTTAGATAGCGTTTGATTATAACTCTTTTCTATAAGTACATCTTCTTTTTGTGATTTTTGGATTAAAATTTTTCCAAAGATTTTGGATGTCTAAATTTTCTTCAAGTTCTGGTGTTTGGATACACTTTTTTATTCCTTTTCTGTCAAAAACCGAATAAAATTCATCAAAAATTATGGCAGTTACCCCTTTTCTTTGATACTCTGGAGCTATACCTATTAGATAGAAAACAGCATCTTTATTGTTTTTTTTAGCATCGAGCATTTTTAGAAAACCAAAAGGAAATAATTTACCTTTTATTTTTTGTTGCGCCTCTGCATAATTTGGCATTACAATAGCAAAAGCAATAATTTGACCTTCATTATCTTCAACAAATTTTATATATTCTGGATTAACAAAAGGAATATATTTTTTTTTGAAATATTCAACTTGAGATTTATTTACAGCTACAAAAGATTGAAGTTTAGCATAGGTATCATTGAATAATTCAAACATTTTGTCAACATAAGGAACAATTTCTTTTGTAGATTTAAAATTGACAGCTTTTAAGTTATATCTTGTTTTAATTAAACCTGCGGCTTTGTTTATTGATTCAATTGGTATTTCCGAAAAAGGGAATTCACTTTCAATGTATTTTTTTTCTACTTGATAACCTAATTTTTCAAAATGATCTACATAGTAAGGAAAATTGTACCAACCTATAGCGGTACTTAGTTGGTCATAACCTTCTGTTAGTAAACCCACTTTATCTAGATTAGAAAATCCCATTGGCCCTTCCATATGATCCATATTGTTTTTTAGACCTAATTCTTTCACTTTTTCTAATAAAGCTTTAGTGACTTCAATATCATCAATTACATCAAACCAGCCAAAACGGACTTTGTGTTTTCCTAATTGCTTTACTTCATCCCAATTGATTATAGCTGCAATACGACCAACAATTTCATTATTTTTATATGCTAAATAAAAATAGGCTTCAGCCGATTGAAAAACAGGATTAGCGTTTTTATCAAACGAAGCTAATTCATCGCTTATAAGCGGAGGAACCCAATAAGGATTGTCTTTATATAATTTGAACGTGAATTTTACGTATTCTTTTAATTGTTTTTTTGTCGTGGCTTCAATGATGGTAATCATAAGTTTATTTATTAGGGTCAAATTGGTCTAAACGTTTTCTCTTAGGTTCTTGATCTTCAGTTGGAGCTTCTTCTGTATCAGAATCTTTTTTAGATTTTTTCTTTTTCATTGACTTTTTATTAGCCTTTTCAGCAATTTTATCTAATTCTTCCTGAGATTTTATACCAGATTTTTTTTCTTTTTCTTCTTTAGTTTCTTTTACCTCTTTGCCATCTTTTATTTGAACATCTTTGTGTTGTTTATCAAAACGATATGAGAAACCAACTCCTCCATAAATCATATCTGGCTGGTTTTCTACATTCTTACTGATTGAAATGTCAATTTGCATATTGTCTTTTAATAAATAGGCAGCACCAAAAGTAAAAGTTGGATCATCAAAAATATCGTTGCGAATTAATCTTAATTCACCAAAACCAGTCCATTTATCATTGAAATTATGTGTTAATGTAGAAATAAGACCATAATTGAAAGCGTTTCCATTTGTTATCTTATCAGCTATAAAGTTATTTACCCAAACCCATTTTTTACCAAAATGATTTTGAGTAATTGCCATTACTTTAGGACTAATAAAAGACGATTCATAATTATAAAAACGATTATTTATAGCAAAGTTTATTCCTACATATCCAGCAACGGCAGGAATAAATTGTTTCCATTTAAAACGATGATTGGCTCTCCAACTATAAATATTTGGTTTTTCTTCCCCTTTTTTGAATGGGTCATAAAATAAATATTTTGCTCCAAGGGTCAAATTTTTAAAGCCTGTACGTTGATAACTTTCTATTGGATTAGAATAACTGTCGGTAACAATTTGTGCGTCGAGTGTGATTTCAAATTGTTCTCTCCAGACCCCTGCTCTCCCTTGTAAATCAACACCAAAACCACTTGCAGAAGCATCAGCTTCAGGAAAATTTTCATGTATGTAAAATAATCCGCCTTCTCCTTGATAAACTTTTTTTCCTACAGCAAATGCACCTGCTGATTTTCCTGGTCGGTTTGAATTAATTTGATCTGTATGTTGTGCTGACAATACAGTATAAGTTAATAATGAAACAATAATAAATTGTATTTTTTTCATTTTAGATAGCGTTTGAGAAAATCAAATGTAGTATATTTTATCTTTATTTTAAGAAATCAAAATGTATAATTTATTATTTTTGAAGAAAAATTATTATGCAAGAAGCATCTCTATATAACGTTTTTCGTACTATTGTTTACATTGTAGGTTTTTATTATGTAATAAAATTTTTATCTCGCATTTTTATGCCTATCCTTTTTCAAAAAGTGGTAAATAAGGCACAAGAAAATTTCCAAAAACAACACGAAGAATTTCAAAATAATTATAATAATCAATCAAGTACAGATTTTAACACCACTTCAAGTAAAAATCCGAAAGCCACAAAACAAGTCGGAGAGTATGTTGATTTTGAAGAAATAAAAGACTAAGATTGCTCAAGATTTGTTCAAAAACCTAAAATCTATAATCTGAAATCTAAAATTTGATTATCTTCACGCCTTATTTAGATTTATAATTTTTTTATGGAAAAACTAAAACGTTTTTATCCTCACGCATTTGCTGTTTTAGGCTTTTTGCTGATAGCTATTATTTATTTTTACCCTGCATTACAAGGAAAAAAATTGCATCAATCAGATATTGTTCAATATACCGCAATGGCTAAAGAACAAAAAGATTTTAGAGCCGAGTTTAATACAGAACCTTATTGGACCAATAGTGCTTTTGGCGGTATGCCTACTTATCAGTTAGGGGCATATTATCCTCACAATTATATTAAAGTAATAGATGAAACATTACGTTTTTTACCACGACCTGCGGATTATTTATTTTTATATTTCGTAGGGTTTTACGTATTGTTATTAGTATTGAAAATTGATCCTTTAAAAGCGTTTTTTGGCGCATTAGCTTTTGGTTTTTCGACCTATTTAATTATAATTATAGGTGTTGGACATAATGCAAAGGCGCACGCCATAGCCTATATGCCATTATTATTAGCTGGAATTTTATTAGTGTTTAGAAATAATTATATCAAGGGAGGTTTGTTGACACTTTTTGGGGCAGCATTAGAGATTAATGCAAATCACTTTCAGATGACCTACTACTTGTTATTGTTCCTAATAATAGTTACTGGGTATTATGTATATAAAGCTTTTCAAAAGAAGGAATTAAGAAATCTATTGTTTAGCTTTGGTACGCTTATCATCGCTGCAGTTTTTGCTATAGGTGCAAATGCGACGGGTATTTTAGCAACCTCAGAATATGCTAAGGAGAGTAATAGGGGAAAAAATGAGTTGACTTATAATCCTGACGGATCGAAAAATAATAATGAAAATGCTATAAGTTATGATTATATTACAGCTTATAGTTATGGTGTCTTAGAAAGTTTTAATTTAATTGCTCCAAGACTTTTTGGAGGCTCTAATAGTGAAGATTTAGGTACCAATTCAGAAATGTTTGATTATGTACTAAAACAAAATGTGCCTGAAGACCAAGCAAAGGAAATTGTAAAGACATTACCAGCCTATTGGGGAGATCAGCCTGGCGTTTCAGCTCCAGCCTATATAGGTGCAATAGTCTTCTTTTTAGCTATTTTAGCATTGTTTGCCGACAAAAGAAAAATTAAATATTTGTTCCTTTCTGGTGCTATATTTTCACTTTTACTTTCTTGGGGGAAAAACTTCCCTTTAATGTCCGACTTCTTCATCGATTTTGTGCCAATGTATAATAAGTTTAGAGCCGTTTCTTCTATTCAAGTAATTTTAGAATTATGTATGCCTGTTTTAGCTATTATGGGATTACAAACTTTCTTTCAATTAGAAGAGAATAAGAAATGGAATAACTTATGGCAAGCTGCTGCGACTTCTGTAGGAATTTTAGCGATGCTTTTCTTGTTTATGGGAGCATTTGATTTTGCAGGTGGAAGTGATGCTTACTTTAGAGATTCTTACGGACCTGAATTTATAGATGCTTTAAAGGTAGATCGTAAATCTATGTTTAAAGCAGATTTGTTACGTTCATCTTTCTTGATTTTGGTAGCTTTTGGAGCTTTATGGTTGTCAATTAGGAAAACGATTTCAAATAATGTCGCTGTAATTTTAGTAGGAGTTGTGATGGTTTTTGATTTGTTTTTTATAGATAAAAATTATGTGAATAGTACACATTTTGTTGCGAAGCACGAAATGGAAGCACCTATTCAAGAAACAGAATTGGACGCTTCTATTTTAAAGGATAAATCATATTATAGAGTTTTTGAAGTATCTCCTGATGCTTTAATGAGTTCGAGGGCTTCTTATTTTCATAAGTCTATTGGAGGATATAGTGCCGTAAAGCCAAAGAGAATGGAACAATTGTTTGATTATCAAATTATCAAAAACAATATGCAAGTAGTGAATATGCTTAATGTTAAATATTTGATTCAAACGAATGAAAAAGGACAACAAATAGCAATTCATAACACGCAAGCTAATGGTAATGCTTGGTTCATTCAAGAACTCAAAACTGTCAATTCTGCTGATGCCGAAATGAAAGCTTTAGATAAATTAAATACTAAAGAATCTGCTGTTCTTAATACAAAAGATTTTAGTGTTAATGGATTAGGTAAGTTTGCAAAAGACGACAAAGCTACAATCAAATTAACTTCATACCAACCTAATGATTTAAAATATGTTTCTACAAATGCAAATAAAGGTTTTGCTGTTTTCTCTGAAATGTATTACAAAAATGGTTGGAATGCGTATATTGATGGTAAACTTACAGAGCATTACAGAGTCAATTATGCATTGAGAGGATTGCCAATCCCTGCTGGAAATCATAAAATTGAATTCAAATTTGAGCCACAAGTGGTTCAGACAGGAAGTATGATTTCGTTAATTAGTTTTATTGGAATTTTACTTTTGTGTGCAGGAGCATTCTATTACGAAAGAAAGAAAAAGTTAGATTTAAAATAATTGAAAACTATTTTTTATATAGCCTTAGGTGGAGCGATAGGTAGTGTACTGCGCTATTTTACTGCTTTAGGAATAACAAAAATGATACATTCAGTTTTTCCTTTAGGTACTTTTGTGGCTAATGTTTTAGGTTGTTTACTAATTGGTTTGTTTTTTGGCTATTTTGAAAAACAAAACCCTGTTTCGCCAGAATTAAAATTTTTCTTGATTACTGGATTGTGTGGAGGTTATACTACTTTTTCGACTTTTTCGAATGAAAATGTGCAATTACTTCAAAATAACCAGTTTGGTTTGGCATTTATGTACACAGGATTGAGTATTATAATTGGTTTTGGAGCAACATATCTAGGTTTGTTGTTTACAAAATAAAAGTTTTAGATTGTATTAATGAAGAAAGTACTTATCATAACTTATTATTGGCCACCCGCTGGAGGACCTGGAGTACAACGTTGGTTGAAGTTTGTGAAGTACTTGCCAGATTTTGGAATTCAGCCCATAGTCTATATTCCTGAAAATCCTACTTATCCATTAATAGATGAAAAATTGCTTTCTGAGGTTTCGGATAAAGCCATAGTTCTTAAAAATAAAATTATAGAACCTTATGCTTGGGCATCTTTTTTTTCAAAAAAAAGCACAAAAAAAATTAGTTCAGGAATAATTCCAAATCAGAAAAAACAATCCTTTGTTCAGAAAATAATGCTTTGGGTGAGAGGAAATTTATTTATACCTGACGCTAGAGTTTTTTGGGTAAAACCTTCGGTTAAATTTCTATCTGAATACATTCAGCAAAACAACATTGAAACTATAATTACCACAGGACCTCCACATAGTTTACATTTGATTGGATTAGCTCTAAAAAATAAATTAAATGTAAAATGGATTGCAGATTTTCGTGATCCTTGGACTACAATTGGGTATCATTCGGAATTGAAATTGACTAAATCATCGGCTTCAAAGCATAAAAAGTTGGAAAAAGAAGTAATGCAAACCTCAGATGAACTTATAGTAACAAGTCCAACAACCAAAAAAGAATTTGAAGCAATAACTTCAAAACCTATTCACGTAATTACGAATGGATATGATTCTGAAAATGTAAAAAAGCAACCTTTGGATGAAAAGTTTACCTTAGCTCATATAGGTTCCTTTTTATCTAATAGAAATCCTCAAATTTTATGGCAATCATTACAAGAATTGATTGCTGAGAATGAGGAATTTAAAAAAACATTTGAATTAAAGTTAATAGGAGCGACTAGCCAAGAAGTGATGGATGCTATTTCAAAGTTTGGGTTAACAGATTTTGTAAATAATTTAGGCTATATATCACATCAGGAAGCGGTTGAACATCAAAGAAAATCTCAAGTTTTATTACTGATTGAAATAGATTCGGAAGAGACAAAAAGTATCATTCCTGGAAAAGTTTTTGAATATATAGTTTCTGAACGACCTATAATTGCTATAGGTCCAAAAGATTCTGATTTTGCCGAAATTATCACATCTACAAATACAGGGGCTTTTTTTACTTATCAAGAAAAAGAACGTTTAAAAACTACACTATTTAATCATTTTGAGAAATTTTTAATGGGTAATTTAAGTGTTCAAGCTGTAGGTTTGCAGCAATATTCTCGAAAGAATCTGACCGAAACATTATCAAAATTGTTATAGTTGATGAATTCAAAATTGAGTTAAAAGGAAAACTCCCCACATTGTGAGGAGTTTAACATAAAACAAACTAATCAAACCAAATTTATATAATTTATTTTCCAGAATTATCTTCTTTTTTTTCTTTGTTTGAATCTTCAATTTTATCTTTTGAATTTTCTTTTTTGAAGTAATAATTGTCATCATTATAATCATCATTTCCATTTGAATAACCTCCATTGTCATAAGGAGTGTTATTTGGAGAATAATAACCTCCCCCTCTTGGGTTATGGTAATCATTATAGTATCTATATCTACCCTTAACAGAACCAATCATATCAATTATATTACCTCTTCTATCGTAGATGATTCTTAATCCACCTATTTGAGAAAGAGCAAATCTGTTGTATCTCATAAATACAGTACCAATTCTGTTTACTCTATCAAAAGCATCATAGTTTATAAAAGTATTTCCTACTCTACGAATGCGCCCAAAATAGTCTCTTTCAATTCTCACCCCATAATTGGCTAAACCTCTATCATCCATTACTGTATTTCTTTTTCCAGCACCTTTGAAGTAGTAATCGCCATCGGTAGTTGCATCTGGTCGAGTATTAAAATCAAAATCTCCATTCGGAAAAACATAAAATTCAATTCCTCTTTCATTGAATCGTATAGGTTCATCATTGCAATAAGCAGTTTTTGCCATTTTTTGATTGTCAGAAAAAACTGGATTTTCTGACGCATAGGCCATACCTCCTGCCAGGAAGATGCTGGCCACTAAAAGTGTAATTCTTTTCATAACATAACAATTTAATGGTTTGCCTACTCTGTACGATTTTCAGCTTACTCGAACTCGAAATAATCTTGTTAATTTGGAATATTCAATTTGCGTGCCAAAAATTTTTTATTGATTATTTATTTTGTTATCTATTTATTGTTGAGTTATTTAAAAAAGAATTGTTTTTAATAGAAAAAAATTAATAAATTTGTTAAACCAAAAAAAACTCAACCTAAAATGAAAACAAAAACTATAGTTTTAAGTTTATTAGTTTTTGCCTTTTTTAAGGCAAATTCACAGACTTTCGTTCAACGATATGCAGATATTGCTAATCAGGTATCCCAAACAAATGTAACTAACTATCTAACAGAATTTGAAGCTTTAGGATTAAAAAGACGCGGTACACCTGAACTTGATAATACATTTAATTGGATTAAAAATAAATATTTGTCTTATGGTTATACCGCTGGACAAATGCAAGAAGACTCCTATACTTATTCTGGTTCGACAGCAGTTTGTAAAAACCTTATTTTAAATAAAGTTGGTACTTTATATCCTAATATTTATGTTATTGTTTGTGCACATTATGATTCTATTGGAGGAACTGGTACAAATGATAACGGAAGCGGTACAGCTTGTTTGCTTGAAATGGCAAGGTTATTACAAAATGTAAATACTCAATATTCAATCAAATTTATAAATTTTAGTGGAGAAGAGGATGGTCTGAAAGGTAGTCAACATTATGTTTCTTCAATTGTAAATGCTACAACACCTAAAATGAATATTAAATTAGTTTTTAATCTTGATGAAGTAGGAGGAGTAGCTGGTATGACTAATAATACCATTACATGTGAAAAGGATACAAATAATAGTCCTTCTACAAATAATGCGGCTTCAGCTACAATTACTAACGAGTTAATTACTTGTGTTGGGTTATATTCTCCATTACAAACATTTTTATCGTATGCTTATGCGTCAGATTATATGTCTTTCCAAGCAAATAATGAAATTATAACAGGTTTTTTCGAAAAAAATGAGACAACACATAAACATACTGCTACAGATTTTTTAAGTAATATGGATCCAGTATATAACTATAATGTTGCAAAAGCAGCTACAGGAGCTGTTTTACATTTTGCAGTTGCAGACACTACTTTAGATACTGTAAATCCAGTAGGTGAGTTCCAGGTAAATACTTTTCCTAATCCTATAAATGATTTTATAAATGTAAGTATGGGGCAATTATCAGGACTGAAAAGTAAATTTTCTTTTTATGATATTAACGGGAAAATTGTTTTACAAAAAGAAGTCGAAAATTCTAAATTAGTAGAAAATATTGATGTAGCAGGTCTAAGCAAAGGGATGTATCTTTTAAAAATTAATTCCGATGATAAGGAAGTAACTAAAAAAATTGTTGTTGAATAACTCTTGATTTTAAGTTACTACACCTGTGAGGTTTTTCAAAACCTCACAGGTGTAGTAAAGAAATCGAGTTTAACAGAACCCCTATTATTAACAAACAAACAAAGTGATAGCTGAATAGTTACTAACTTTTTTATTTTTACAATTACATAATTTTTGCAATTGTAAGGATTTGTTTATTTTTGCGGATGCAACACAATGTCCTTATTTTAGATTTCGGGTCACAGTACACACAACTTATTGCCCGCCGAGTTCGAGAATTAAATATATTCTGCGAAATTTTTCCATACAATCATTTCCCAAGTGATTTGTCAAGTTACAAAGCCGTGATTTTGTCTGGTAGCCCATTTTCTGTTCGTGCAGAAGATGCTCCGCATCCAGATTTGACACAAATTCGTGGTAAAATGCCTTTATTAGCGGTTTGTTATGGTGCACAATATCTTGCTCATTTTAGCGGAGGAGAAGTAGCACCATCAAATATTCGCGAATACGGTAGAGCTAATTTATCTTTTATCAAAGATGACGAACTATTTTTTGATGATGTTAACGTAAACAGTCAGGTTTGGATGAGTCATAGTGATACAATCAAGCAACTGCCTACTAACGGAATTCGTCTAGCTTCAACAAAAGATGTTGAAAATGCTGCTTACCGAATTGAGGGAGAAACTACTTACGCGATTCAATTTCATCCAGAAGTTTATCATTCAGAAGATGGAAAACAAATGTTAGAAAACTTTTTAGTAAAAATTGCTGAAGTTCCTCAAAACTTTACTCCAAATTCGTTCGTTGAAGATATTGTAGCAGAGATGAAGTCGAAAATTGGAGACGATAAAGTGGTATTAGGACTTTCTGGTGGAGTAGATTCTACAGTAGCTGCGGTTTTATTAAACAAAGCTATAGGGAAAAATCTATATTGTATTTTTGTAAATAATGGTTTATTACGTAAAAATGAATTCCAAAATGTATTAAAACAATACGAAGGAATGGGATTAAACGTAAAAGGAGTAGATGCTTCAGATAGATTCTTATCAGAATTAGCTGGTGTAGATGATCCAGAAACGAAAAGAAAAACTATAGGTCGTGTTTTTATCGAAGTTTTTGACGATGAAGCAAATAAGATTGAAGATGTGAAATTCTTAGCACAAGGAACAATTTATCCTGATGTTATCGAATCTGTTTCTGTAAAAGGACCATCAGCAACTATAAAATCACATCATAATGTTGGAGGATTGCCTGATTTTATGAAATTAAAAATTGTTGAGCCTTTACGAATGTTGTTCAAAGATGAAGTTCGTCGTGTAGGTAAAACTTTAGGTATAGATGATGAATTACTTGGTCGTCATCCTTTCCCAGGACCAGGTTTATCAATACGTATTTTAGGAGATATTACTCCTGAAAAAGTTAGAATTTTGCAAGAAGTAGATTATATTTTTATACAAGGTTTAAAAGATTACGGATTGTATGATAAAGTATGGCAAGCAGGTGCAATTTTACTTCCAGTAAATAGCGTAGGTGTTATGGGCGATGAGCGTACTTATGAAAAAGTTGTAGCACTACGAGCCGTAGAATCTACAGATGGTATGACTGCTGACTGGGTGCACCTTCCGTATGATTTCTTGATGAAAATTTCAAATGAAATTATTAACAAAGTAAAAGGTGTAAATAGGGTGGTATATGATATTAGCTCTAAACCACCTGCAACTATTGAGTGGGAATAATTAGTTGAAAACTGTTAATAAATAGTCGTTACAAGGTTGATTTGTAGCGACTATTTTTTTATATTTCGACTGCTAAAAACTAAAATTTTCTAAAATGAAAAATTGGATAGTACTTTTATTAGGTTTCACACAAATCATTTTTGCTCAACAAGAAAAAGTATTTAAACATATAATTCAAAAGGACGAAACGATTAGTTCGATTGCTAAAAAATATAATATTTCAATCAATGACATTATAAAGATTAATCCTGGTTCCGAAAAGGGGATTCAAGAAAATACTACACTTTTTATTCCTAATAATAATTCTATTTCTTACTTATTAAAGAAAAATGATGTCGAAGCAGTTGCTTATTCGAAGCATACAGTAGGACCAAAAGAAACTTTATTTAGCATTGCGCGTCAATACAATGTTTCGGTAAAGGATTTAGATGAATTAAATGCTGCAAATATTAAAGAAGGATTAAAAATTGGTCAGCAAATTTTGTTACCAAACAAAAAGAAAACATTAAGCGGTCAAGCACGTATAATTAATAATGAAACCATTTTTCACACAGTTTTACCCAAGGAAACAAAATATTCAATTTCAAAAAAGTATGGTATTTCAATTGAGCAACTAGAATTACAAAAT
>JASGCW010000080.1 GCA_030053945.1 Limnohabitans sp. | reverse complement strand
GTAAAAATATGGGGTACTTGTACTTTAAATTTTTTACAGGTTTTATTGATATTTGATACAATTTCGTTAATCATGGTTTCGTAATTATAATCAAAACCTAAAGAATGTTTTATGGGGAACCCTCCGCCAATATTTATTGAATCTAATTCTGGACATATTTTTTTTAATTGACAGTATAAATGAATAATTTTATTGAGTTCACTCCAATAATAAATATCGTCTTTGATGCCTTTATTTAAAAAAATATGAAGCATTTTAAGACGAAACTTGTCTTCATGCCCTTCAATTTGGTCAACATAAAATTCTAAAATATCTTTACTTTTAATACCTAAGCGAGATGTATAAAAAGGAAAACTGGGTTCTTCTTCGGCAGCTACTCTGATGCCAATATCAAACGGAGCTTTAATATTTTTTTTATAAAAACTAAGCTCTTCTTTACTATCAAGCACGGGTACTAAATTTTTAAACCCATTATTTAAAAGTTTAACAATACGTTGAGTATAATTTTTGGTTTTAAAGCCATTACACAGGATATAAATATCCTTAGTAATTTTTTTCTTATCGTAAAGTTTTTGAACAATATCTAAATCGTAAGCATAAGAAGTTTCTATATGGGCATTATTTTTTAAAATCTCGTCTAAAACAAAAGCAAAATGTGAGCTTTTAGTACAATAGCAATAAAAATAGTTAGCTTCGTATTTTTGTTTTTTAAAGGCGGCTTCAAAGAGTTTCTTCGCTTTATTAATTTGCTTTCCAATTTTAGGTAAGTAGCTAATTTTTAAGGGCGTTCCATATTTTTTAATAAGGTTTTTAATATTTAAACCATTAAACATTAAATTTCCATCAGCATTGAGCTCAAAATCTTCTTGAGGAAAATCAAAAGTTTGATCTACTAATGAGGTATAACTATTGTTCATTAAAGTTAAAATTAAAAAGCTTAACCAACCTTATTTAACTTGTTGAATAAGTTGCTTAAAGGTTTCGGGATTATTCATGGCTAAATCGGCTAAAGCTTTTCTATCTAATTGAATATTTTTTAGTTTTAATTTATGAATAAATTCGCTGTAAGTTAAACCTTCAGCACGCACGGCGGCATTAATTCTGATAATCCATAAATTACGGTATTCTCGTTTTTTAAGTTTACGACCTACATAACTATATGTTAAGCCTTTTTCAACTATATTCTTAGCTACGGTATAAACATTTTTACGTTTACCATAAAAACCTTTAGCTTGTTTTAATATTTTTTTGCGTCTTGCTCTTGAAGCAACTGCATTTACTGAACGTGGCATATTTTTCTATTTAAATTTTTAATAATGAATTATCCTCTCAATCTTAACAACCGTTTCACAAAATTTTGATTAGTACTATGTACTTGTGATTTTTTGTTTAAAGACCTTTTTCTTTTTTTAGATTTTTTGGTTAGAATGTGTCTTTTAAACGCATGTTGAAAGGTAATTAAACCAGTCGCAGTGAGTGCAAACCGTTTTTTTGCACTTGAATTTGTTTTAACTTTTGGCATAAGTTATAAATAATTTATGAATCCTCGCGGTGATATTCACAGGAATATACTTTTTGACCGTTTTGGAAATTTTGGCAAAGTTACGTATTTTTTTTATTTTATTTTTATTTTTTTAATATTTTTATAAAAAAAATATTATCTTTGTAAAAAAATATACAAATATGAAGAATTTAATTTTTAAGACCTCATGCAATTATAGCGGGGTTATAGCAAGATTATTCTTAGGCTTGGTGTTATTTCATCATGGTGCTCAAAAACTTTTAGGTTGGTTTGGGGGCTATGGCTTTAGTGGCACGATGGGCTTTTTTACCGAACAAATGCACTTACCATGGATTATTGCTTTCTTAACAATTATGATTGAATTTTTTGGATCTTTATGTTTAATTTTTGGCTTTGCTTCGCGCTTTTGGGCAGCATGTATCACTATCTTAATGTTAGGTATTATTTTTACTGTACATATTCATAATGGCTTTTTTATGAACTGGTTTCAGGCTGTAGTACCCAATCCTAATGATGCCACTAAATTTATTGCTCAAGCTGAAGGTTATGAATACCATTTATTAGCTATCGGCTTAGCTTTAAGTATTTTATTTAGTGGAAGTGGTTGTTGTTCTTTAGACCGAATGATTGTTAAAGATGATTCCGCATGTTGTAAACACCCCGAAAAAAACTAAAATGAAATTCAATACACCTTTCTAAGTAAATAAATGACAACATTACACGAAGACTCGGACTTAGAAGAGGAAGACATTTTAATACCCGAAACACCCGAAGTTTTTAAAGAAATCATTAGTTTTCAAGTAGATAAAGGTCAGGGTTTGTTGCGTATTGATAAATGGATACAACAAAAAATTGAATACGTTTCGCGTCAAAAAATTCAAACTGCCATTGAAGAAGGTTTGGTATTAGTGAACCATAAGCCCTGCCATTCTAACTACAAAATTAAACCTGCTGATATTATTGAATTGACGCTCATAAAATCTCGACCCCAAACCGACATCATGCCCGAAGATATACCCTTAGACATTGTTTTTGAAGATGCCGATATTATTGTAATTAATAAACCCATCAATATGGTGGTACACCCAGCGGTTGGCAATACATCGGGAACTTTATTAAATGCCTTAGCTGGCTATTATAAAAAAAACGCCCATATCAATGTATCTGAAAATTTAAATAGATTGGGCTTAGTACATCGGATAGATAAAAATACATCTGGATTGATTGTGTTAGCCAAAACCGAGCAAGCGTCAGTCTATTTAGCCAAACAATTTTTTAATCATACCATTGAAAGAAAATATTTAGCTGTGGTATGGGGTACGCCTCTTGCCCCTCAAGGTATTATAAAAACAAATATTGCCCGTCATGAGCGGTTTCGCAAACAATTTACAAATTATCCTTATGAAGGTGAAATAGGTAAAACAGCCATAACGCATTATAAAGTCTTAAAAGATTTTCATTATATTAGTTTTATTGAATGTAAATTAGAAACGGGACGAACGCATCAAATTCGCGTGCATTTAAAACATTTAGGTCATACGTTATTTAACGATTTTGAATACGGAGGCGATAGAATTTTAAAAGGGACTATTTTTTCAAAATATAAGCAATTTGTTGACAATTGTTTTGAAATATGCCCCCGCCCTGCCCTACATGCCCATACCTTAGGGTTTATCCACCCAACCACACAAAAAGACATGTTTTTTGAAGCCGAACTTCCTTTAGACATGAAAACCTTGCTTGCGAAGTGGGAGGATTACTGTAAAGTTAAAATTAAAGGTTAGGAGGGAAATAAAAATCATATAATATTTAAATAAAATTAAAGATATTTGGTAAAATTAAAAATAAATATGTAAATTTGCAAAGAAGTTTGAAGATTATCAAAAGGGTTCAGGTAGTTTTTGAATTTCAAAAATAACAAAAATCAATTTTTAGAACCCACCTTAAATAAATTTGATTTGAATCTAATTGCAAATTCTGGCATTCAATTTTTTACTTTTCCATTGGAAATAAATTTGAACGATAATTTCAAAATGTATTTTCACGAGTGGTATGATGTAAAAGATGAACACCTAAAACTTGAAATCGCACACTATTTTACCGAGGATGAAATCTGGGTATCTAAAAAGGATATTTATAATTTACTTGGTTTAGGGTTAACTGATGGCAAAGTAGGAAGAATTGAAGAAGGTGTATTTAAACCCTATAACTGGGATGATATTAAAAGCGACTTCATTTCAGATGGCAAAAATACTATTAAGCCAATGGAAACAGATAATGGGGAGTCAGATTGTTTTCAAATGAGTGTTAGCCGTTGTAGATGGGAAAAATTTGAAAATCAATGGTTACCTTTTCCTTTTTTTACTTTATGTAATAATGGCAAAACAGAATTTGCACCAACAAATTGGTGTCGCTGCAAATTGATACCTGAACCAACAAATGGAAACATCAAGCGGTACAATATATTACTTGCTTTTGATACCCGTACTAAATACGAGAACGAAGATTTTGAAGAACAAGATTTAATGGAAACGCCCGTTTTTGCAAGTAATTATGATAAATTTAAAGAATTTGCATTATGCAATAATGAGTTCACTTTAGTAGATTTTTGCTCCAAAGTACCTTATAATTGCGATTGGGTAGATGAATATATTTTAAATTTATTCCATGACCTTAAAAGTGTTGAAAAATTAAATATTAAAAAACCTAAACTGAATTATTTAGCACAATTCATTTTTGTTATAAAGTACATTCAACAATTGCATTTGCTGCCCAAAATTACATTATTTTCTGACAAAAATATTGCTTTTGGAGAGGTTGATTTAATAGTTGATATGGGTAATTCGCGTACATGTGCTGTATTGTTTGACAACTCCGACTTCACAAAAGTAGAACATTTAGGGTTATATAATTTGTCTAAATCGATTAAAAATGGGAAAATAAATATTTATAATGAACCATTTGATATGCGGCTTGCTTTTCGAGATGCACAATTTGGTGTGGAAACACTAAAAGGTAGTAAACAATTTATTTTTCCGAGTTTTGTACGTTTAGGCATTGAAGCAAATGATTTGATTCATAATGCCATTAATTTAAACACTGGTGTGGAAAAAATTACAACTTTTTCAAGTCCAAAAAGATATTTATGGGATAATAAACCTCAACAAAAAAATTGGGAGTTTTTAATATTAAAAGATGAAACCAATAAAAATAGTTTATTACAGATTATGGGTGTATCTGAACAACTAAATTCAGATGGTTCTTTAAACGCAACAGGCGAAGTGGTTCTTGATAAATGTTATTCTCGGAAAGCATTAATGACTTTTTCATTCCTCGAAATTTTGGCACAGGCTAAAATGCACATAAACAGTTATGAATTTCGACATAAATGGGGCGAAGAAAGCAAACCACGACGCATCGGTCGAATTATTGTTACTTGCCCTACAGCTATGTCAATGATTGAGCAAATAGCAATGCGAAAATGTGCTGAAGAAGCATCTATTATTTTAGAACGTTTTTATACAGATGCATCAACTATTGTAGATTACGAAAAAATAGAACAAAACAGCCTTAAAGTTATACCTTCTTTTAAAAATTTATTGCATAACGTTGAAAGTAAGGAGTGGTTTTATGATGAAGCAACTTGTACTCAGTTTGTTTTTTTATATGCAGAACTCACACAACGTTATAGAAATAATTGTCAGGAATATTTTGATTTTTATGGAAAAATAAGAGCGGATTTAGTTAGTTACAATAAAAAATCAATAACAATTGGTAGTGTTGATATTGGAGCTGGCACATCAGATTTAATGATTGCAGCCTATAAATACGATGATTCAGGACAATGTAATTTAACCCCCAATCCATTATTTTGGGAAAGTTTTTATATAGCTGGTGATGATCTGCTAATAAATTTAATACGCAGAATTGTCATTGAGGGAGAATATGCAGTTATACCAAATCAATTGAGAAAAAAAAATCAAAATGATATTGCAAAATTAATACTTGATTATTTCGGCGTAAACAATGCTCGTCAATCTGTTCAAGATCGTCAATTAAGATGTGAATTTAATTTGCAAGTTTCGATTCCAGTAGTTACACATTATCTAGAAATTTTGAGAAATAATCAAGTTGAAAAAGCCACTTTTAATTTTAATGATATTTTTACAGAAAATAAACCAACAGAACATGTTTTGGAACATTTCGCAAAGCATTTTGGATTTTCAATAACAGATTTGCAATGGCATTATGATAAAGAAATAATTTCAAAAATTGTGGAAAGCACTTTTGAGACATTAGTAGGTAAAATTTCTACAATTCTTTCGTATTACGGTTGTGATATTGTATTGTTAGCAGGAAAACCTTCTTCATTGAAGCCATTATCCGATTTATTCTTTAAATATTATGCTGTTTCTCCTAACAGATTGATAACATTGAATAATTATAGAATTGGGACATGGTACCCCTTTCATGATGGCAAGGGCTATTTTAACGATTCAAAAACTATTGTAGCTGTTGGGGCAATGATTGGTAATTATGCTGCAACAAGAGGAAGTTTAAACGGATTTTCTTTGGATTTGAGTGAATTGAAAAAAGAAATGAAACCCACTACAGAATATTTTGCAATGTCAGAAAATGATAATTCATTTATAACACCTGAAATAAATAACGCTATTTTAGAAGTATCACAGCTACCTATACGTATTTGGACACGCCAATTAGATTCTAAGAAGTATCCAACAAGACCGTTTTACTTTTTAGATTTTAATGAAGATAAAATAAAGAATAAAATTAAAGAAAGGTTAAGTTTAAACCCCGAAGATACACGGCAGATAAATAATGCAATAGTTAGTGAAATTGATAGGTTACGAAAACTAAGTCCTTTTAAAGTGAAAATTGTGCGTGAAAACTATAATGAAGATAAAGAAAGTTTGAAATTAGAGTCAGTTCAAGATAGAAATCAAAATGAAGTGTCAGTATCTTGTTTTCTATTACAAGTTCAAAGTATGCGTGAAAATGAAAATTATTGGATGGATTCTGGGGAATTTAGCAACATTAGTTTTAATCAGATTTAACCCAAATTAACATGAAAAATAATATAAACGCACAACTAAATATGATTGAGAAAGCCATTAAATGGGTTCATGAAACTGAATCAATGAAAGGAACTAAAGGTGAGAATGCTTATAAAAATTTGGTGAACTATCGGCGTAAACTTAACCAAAAAAAAGTAGCACTAGAGGGGAATCCTGCAGCAGCAATTTATGGTGCAAGCCAAATGGGTAAATCATATCTTGTAAGCAATTTACTTTCCGAAAGTGGTTCAGCATTTAACGTGATAGATGGGAAAGGCAAAAGTTATGTATTTCTTGACGATATTAATCCAGAGGGAAATAGAAGAGAAGCTACCAGTATTGTTACACGCTTCTCAACAAACTATAAATGGATAAACGCTGAATTCCCAATTAAGGTAAAACTTTTAACCCCTGCCGACCTTGTTCTAGTGCTTTGCGATAGTTATTTTAATGATATGAAAACAAAAATTGACACTGCGTTTCAAATTGACATTATCAACGAAAAAATAAAAGAATTTTGTCTCAAATACGATAATAAAATTATCCAACAAAAACTATTAGACGAAGATGCTATTTTGGATATTTCCGATTATTTTCATACTAATTTTTCTACAAAAGCAACCAATATAATTCATTCTTCTTTTTTTGAAAAAATTCCAGCACTCATTTCAAAAACTAATGCTGATGATTGGTGTGAAATATTTACTTTATTATGGAATGGGAATGAAAAAATAAACAATCTATTTTCCGAGTTGCTAAAACATTACGCTTTGCTTGATTTTAATAGTGAAATTTATGTGCCTATTGAAACTGTTTTGAGAAAAAATGGTACGTTATTAGATGTTGCACGTTTGGGAGAAATATATGGAACAACTGGTACGGAATTAAATTATTTATCTGATACATCGGTAATAATATTGCAAAATGGAGAAGAAAAGCTTATTAGCAATTTTTCAAAATCTTTTTTATGTGCTTTAACAGCCGAATTGACTTTTTGTGTGCCGAATGAATTAGAAAAAAGTAAAGCATTCCTGAAAAATACAGATTTGTTAGATTTTCCAGGTGCAAGAAATCGTTTAGGTATTCACGAAGATGAATTACTTAATGAAGAAATACCAAAAATGCTTTTACGTGGCAAAGTAGCCTATCTGTTTAATAAATATTCATCATCAGAAAAAATAAATATACTATTATTTTGTCAAAATAATGAAAAGGTTGAAGTTCAAAATATTGTCCCAGACTTGTTAAATAATTGGATTGGTGATATGATTGGAAAAACGCCTGAAGAAAGAACTAATTTTATGTTATCGTCAAAAGCACCGCCCCTGTTAATTATTTCTACCATGTTTAATATTGACTTGCAATTTGATTATTATAAGGATAACCTTAATAACATAGACGCAAGAAATAATAGATGGAAAGGTCGTTTTATAACTGTATTTAATGAAATATTTGGATCTAAAAAGTGGTTACAAGAATGGACAACAAGCATCCCCAATTTCCAAAATATTTATTTGTTAAGAGATTTTCGATTTTCGTCTGATTCATTTAAAGGTTACAATGAAACTAAAACTGAAATAGAAGAAGTATTACCTGAAAATTTTCCTAATTTTCGTAAAGTATTAAGACAATCTTTTATTGAATATGATTTTGTGAAAAACCATTTTTTAAATCCAGAACATTCTTGGGATAGAGCAGCAAGTATAAATGAAGATGGCTCACAGTTAATTCTTGATCAATTGACATTTGCTGCAAAAAATATTAATATCGCACGATACGAGAAAACAAAAATAGAATTAAAAACACTTAACGAATTAATCATTACATATTTAAAAGAATTTTATAATAGCCCAGATAAAGCTGAAAGTTTGTTGCAAGCCATAGCAAAAGCAGGGAGTATTCAAGCTGATTTAGATATAACTTTTGGTAGGAATCCTTATTTTTTTGGTTCAATGATGCGAGAACTGATGATAACTAATAGCGATGTGTACCATCTTTATCTTGGTAAAATTCGAGAACTAGAACGAAGAGATGTTATAAATATGGATAAGTACAGTGCAATAAGATTAAATGTGCACCAGCTAAATCCTAATCAAGGTTTTGATATGAATCTCGAATGTTTAAGAAAGCATTATGAAATGAAAACATTAAAAGAGTGTCAAGATTTTTTTGAGATTGAAAGAGGTGTGAATTTGAATGAGTTGTTTTATGGAAACAACACCCGTGTTAAAAGTTTTTCTGATATATTAGCTAAAGAATTAGAAAAGTTTTGGTTTGAAGATTTTATGATTAGGAAGCACCAAAACCTTTCTGAAATAGTATCAGTAAAAGGTATGCAAGACTTAAAAGATATGTTACAACGATTATACGAAAAGCTAAATATAACAGAATTAATTGCTGAAAAAATTAGACGCTACGTTGATGGGTATCGCAATATTGAAGATGTGTATGAAATGATTGCTGATATTAGTGCAGAAATGGTTAATAAATTTATAAATACTGTTGGTTTGGGATATTATAATGAATCAAATTTTAATGATTTAAAGAAAGCCAGCGAAAATATAAATAGATTATCTTGGGAGCACCATGAACTTCAATTTGCCAAAAATACGAAACAAGAAGTAGCAGAATTGATAACACAAATGGGTAATTTACCCGAATTACTTAATCAAAATCCTTTGTCAAAAGAAAAACTTAAATTTCTGCCCAATTATCGTAATTACATTATGTGGTACGATTTTCTTAAAGCAGGTTTTGTTACCGTTAGTGGCGTACCAAATTATGATCCAATTGCAAATGATAAATTGGGTGTGATTATTAAAGAGATAGAAAATTTAGTTTATTAAATATTATGCCTAAAGTTATTAATAAAGAAAAACTATGTAGTTGCCAACTAAAGTATTTTAAGTCAATACAAGGTTGGGACGAACATCGTTTGTTTGATATCTTTACTCATATTGAAGAAGTTGTTATTAAAAATATTGACCAAAAATACCGTCATTTTTTAGCACAACCTGTCATTGAATATGATACAATAACTTGGTTTTCAAAACCATACAATGAAACCCCAAAAAGACTCTCTGAGTTACGAGGCGAGGATTATATAAAATATAATGTAATAAAAAAGAACACTATAGGTAATTATCATAAAACCATTAAAATTCTAGAAAATAAAGGTCAAAACAATGAAGCTCAAGCTCTTGAAAATTGTATTAAATTCATTCATAATGATTTTCTATACTGCTATGATGATATTGTTGTTTTGGGCATTTGGGGTATGCAATTACGAGAAAATATCAGGGAATCAATAGGAACTATAAGTAAGAACTTATTTAAAGAAAAGTTGAAACCACCATTTGATGAATCACCTAAACCTGAGATTGAAACACCTGAGCCAACTTGTAAAGATTCAATGATAATTCGATTTAATGCAGGCGATAATGGTAAAATTTTGGGCAATGTTGAATTACCAAAATATTCTGGCGACATAATTTCTGAAAGTGAAGTACCCCAAGTAGAACCTAAAGCGGGTTATGAATTTACATGCTGGAACAAAAACCCAAACGGATATAAGGTTACAGGTGAAACCACCTTTAATGCACAATATTCTCAGAAAGTAACACCAATTTCTAAACTTCCATGGTATCAGCGTTTCTGGAATTGGCTAAAAGAATTGATTATAGGACGAGGGTGTTTTAAATGGTTGCTATGGTTTATTTTATTTTTAGTTTTTATTTTATTATTGATTTGGCTATTAAGAGGTTGTAACGAAGATAAAGTACATCCAATTCCAAGTCCAATTGTTGACAAACCGTGGATAAAAGACGACTCAAGGGTTGGGGACGGAGGTGGCATCTATGATCCAGGAAATCCATATCAAAAACTTCCTACCCCACCCAATTACAGAGATGTATTACCACCTAATCAAGGTGACATGCCGCCAATTGATACTACTAATATAATAACTGAACCTGGAAAACCTGCTATAATTAGTAATCGTTTGAACGTACTTATGGAGAATGAAGATAAATCTATCTTAGATTTGGCTAAAGAATTTAAAGTAAAATATCCTGATAATAAGTATAAAGTTGTTTATTATGACGATGTTGTAAAGCGAATGCAAATAGAAGTACCACCCGCAGAACGGTTGAAACTTAAATCAGAAATACCTGACAATTTTGCACCCAATTACAAGCTTTTTGTATTTGATGAATCTTTATTTGGAATTGGTTACACCCCAAATGATCCTGCATTTGCATCCGCCGATAAATCTTGGTATCTAAAATCTATACAAGCACCCAAAGCTTGGGATTTTACCAAAGGCTCTCCAAATCTTACCATTGCCATTGTTGACAATGGTTTTAGCTTAAATCATCCTGAACTACAAAGTAAAGTTGTTATGCCTTATAATGTGTGGCTTCATTCAAAGGAAATATTTCCTCAAAATGTTGACCACGGCACCCATGTTGCAGGTATAGCATTGGCTTTAATAGACAATAAAAAAGGATTATGTGGCATTGCACCAAATTGCGCTTTTATGCCTGTTCAAGTAGCCAATAAACAAGGTGTTATGACTACTACATCCATTTTAGATGGCATTTTGTATGCCCTTTATCAAGGTGCTGATGTTATAAATGTTTCCCTTGGAATGGAATTTAAAGGAAATTTTTCTGAAAGCGAACAACGTCAGTTACAAAATAATTATTTTAAAGAAGAAGAACGACTTTGGAATAAAATCATGGAGATTTCAGATAAACACAAAACGATAATTGTAGTAGCAGCCGGTAATGAAAACATGTTGGCTGGGATTAGCCCAATAAGCCGTCCAAAAAGTTTTATTGTTGTTTCGGCTGTAGATAAAAGTAATCAAGAATATCATAAGGCTGGTTTTAGTAATTATGGAGACTACTCAACCGTTTCGGCACCTGGTGTTTCAATATACAGTACCGTAGGAAATAACGATTATCAGTTTATGCAGGGCACAAGCATGGCCGCACCCATAATTACAGGGACAATTGCACTTATGAAAAGTTTGAATGCTAATTTGACAACTGAACAGATTGTCTGTATTTTACAAAGAACCGGGATTCCTACTCAAGGCAAAGTTGGAAATTTGGTTCAAATAGACCAAGCTTTACAAAAGTTACAATCGGGTGAATTTAAAAATTGTGATAACCAACCCGATACGGCTTCTAAAGGTGATATAATTAATACCCCACCACCACCTCATAGACGCAAGGATGATTTGTTACGTGAACGAGAAAAATTGCAAAAGCAATTGGACGAAATTGACCGTGAATTGAAAGAAATAAGAAACAATGTAAATTTTAAAAATAAATTTTAATATATGAATACATCAAAATTTTCATTAGCAGATACGCTAATAATAATTGGAGCACTGATTTTCGGCTTTTTATGCTTCTTAAGTATAAATTTTTTAACACAAGGTGATACAAATACAAGCCTAATTAAGGCGGTAATAATTTCTCTAATTTTATTTGTTTTAGCCTTTGGTGCGAAGCTCTTAAAAAGCACAAGTCGTAATTTTAAAACTTGTATTATTATTGAATGGTTTTTTATTTTATTATTCATAATGGTTGCATACATAGCAATGTCTCCGTTTTCACAATATTTTGTAGTTGCATCACAAAAAGATATTATTCAGAATAAGGCGGTTTCGAATATCACTCAAGCCGAAACTTTGTTTAAAACGTATGAAAACTACGCAGACAATCGAAAAAATCTATACAAAAGTCGTTTAAATAGTATTATCGCTGCCAAAATAGTAAATCCGGAAGAGTATATAAACTTTGGTTTTGTTGATGGAACTGATGATAAAACACAAGTGGAAAATAAACTGTTTACTTTGAATGTGCAACTATACCCTTCTAATTACTCCGAAATGAAACGAAATGATTTAGCTTGGTTGATTGATGCAAAAAATAAAGTAACTAACTGGGCGCCCATTAGCATTGTTAAAGTAGTGAATACACTAAAAGCAGAAATATTGTCATGGTATAAACAACTTAAATCTTATTCAACATTTCGTGCACAAGGGGAAACTGCCACCGATTTTGATTTTCCAATATCTTTTGATGATGTTTCAGGAAGATTCACTAAGAACTCGAACCCCAATCCTTTAGCATTGGTAATTGGAATTGGGTTGTATCTCCTGATGCTTTTATCTTATTTTATTACCAATAGACACACAAGATTTCCCGGCTGGAAAGTCATTTTTTGTGGTTCTGGAGGTAAATTAAATCAACTTTAATAATTAATTAATAAAATTTTAAAATGGATAAAGATAAAATTTTGGCTAATGTAGCCAGTTTAACGGCTGAACAACTCTTTGATGAAATCAAAAGTGGTAATGTAACACTAGAAGAACTTATTAATACGGGTAATTTAGGTGCTTTAAAACGAAATAAAATCAATAAATTACAACTGCAATTAGTTTCAAAAGAAGATAATGATTGGAAAACAGCAAAAGATGGTAATACTGAATCAACTATCAATAAATATCTGAAAGAATATCCAGATGGTAGATATGTAAATGATGCTGAACAATTAATTGACAAATTACAAACTCAGAGAAAACAAGCTGATGATTATAAAAATAGTATTTTGAAAGATATTAAAACCAATCCTAACACTTACTCGTCTGGCGAAATTATCAATTTATTAAAAAATACGATTACAAAAGATGATTTATTGAATTGTGGAATACCACTTTCGGCAATTGAAAATCTGAATAAGATAGTTACCCATAATCTTAGGATAGGTGAGACACCTACATCTATACCTAAAGGTTTTACTGAAGTTTATTTTTGGGGCACTCCTGGTTCTGGAAAAACTTGTGCACTTGGGGCAGTGCTGAGAAAAGCATTAGACAAGGGCTACCTAAATATTTTAACAGGACCCGGCATATATTACGCAACACAGTTACATGATATTTTTAGTGATGATAATAAAGCAAATGATTTTTTACCAAGCCCAACACCAGTTGAAAAAACCCAATATTTACCCTTTACGCTCAATCGAAAAAATGAAAGAAGCTTACGCTCTGTTGCACTTATTGAACTTAGCGGAGAGATATTCGAATGTTTTTTTAATAAAAATTCCGAACTCAATTTACTCACAAAATCTCACGAGGTAGCTTTTGATTCATTAAACACTTTTTTAAAAAGCACTAATCGCAAAATTCATTTTTTCTTTGTTGAATTTAAAAATGATAATATACCCGATAAAAAAGGGGTTACTCAAAATACTTATTTAACCGCAGCTTCAAATTATTTTAACAACAATAAGATTTTTAGTAACACAACCGATGCAATTTTTATTGTACTAACTAAAAGTGATTTATTACGTGA
This sequence comes from Limnohabitans sp., assembly GCA_030053945.1. Lineage (GTDB taxonomy): Bacteria > Bacteroidota > Bacteroidia > Flavobacteriales > Flavobacteriaceae > Flavobacterium. Next base: position 1,511 of record JASGCW010000080.1, on the reverse strand, counting down.
TGAGTCTGGAAATAGTGTCTCTTCTAAAAATCGTTTAAACTATGCAAAAATTCACTTAGAAAATAATTATAAAGCGTTTATTAATACGCTTAGAACTATTTGCAAGAAAGAAAGCATCAATGCTGGGACATTACAATTTGTTCCTTTTACCCTTGGTAATGTTTATTTTCAAAAAATTTGTAATTTTGATGGAAAGGCTGCTGAAGAAATAGTGGAGATACTGATGGATAGAATCCCCGTAAAGAAATCTAATATTTTTGATATATTTAAAAAATGATAAACATGAAACTATTTATACAAGCAAGAAAATATGGTTATAAAGTATTATATCCTCCACAAGGGTCCACACCACCCGAATTTTATAATTTTGGTGGCGATATAGTACCAGTTACTTCTGATACTAATATACTAGGTAAGTATTTTTATTCCATTGCTTTTGAATATGGAGGGTGTATTTTTACAAAATATGTTTTTCTTCAAGATGCTCAAAGAGGATACTTAGGTTTTATAAGTTTTTCAGTTTTTATTCCAAATAATAAAAAACTATCTGGTAATGATGTTATAGCATTGTTAGATAAACTCTTTAATACTTATTATCAACATTATTGTCCTGATTATATACTGGGAAATATAACAGAAGATTGGGAAATCTTTGAAAATATAGTAAAAGAATTTCATCTAATGGACTTAGAAGTCGATGATATTGAAAGTCTTCAGAGTGGTTCTGATAAACCCGCTTTTGTCTATTACAAAGATACAATTGAACTTTGCAAATTTTTTAATATTCCATATCAGGAAGAATATAGCAAATACAAACAAGTTTTTTTCGTTGAAAACAACCGAGACAATCCTTTGGGTGCTATAAAAGATAACTATGACCCAAATGCAAATTTGACAGGAAAAATTGATTTAGAAAATCCCGTTTATGCATTGAATATCAATCAACAAAAAAATAGCGGAGTTAAAATTGAAGTAAAAGTAAAAGATATAATAAAAAACAATGGAGATAAGATTAAGAAAAAAGATATTTTAGAAATAAGTTGGTCTAAAAAGTATTACAAAAAATTAGAAATACGCGATACATGGGAAGGTTTAGGTAATAATTTTGTCATAATAGATAATGTTAAAAAATCAATAACCGTTAAAGAAATAGATTTAAAATCAATTACTTATAAATTGGAAATTGAAACTATTGATTACAAATCAAACCCAATTAATGATGCTAAAATAATATTAACAATTCTAAATAGCAATAAATTAGAATACAAAAATACAATTACAGGAGAACAACTACAAAATAAATGTTCTATAAAAGCAGAAAAAGGTAATCTAAGTTCGCCTGAGCATGAAATAAATGAAGAGGATTTAAAGACGTGTTGTATAAAATTAATGCTATCCAATCTTAAAGTTAAGTTTAATGTAAAAGACGTAAATGGAAAACCTGTAAATAATTATAAAATTCAAATTAAGAATAAAGATAACCAACCCCAAAATGGTACTGTTGAATTTAA
>JASGCW010000079.1 GCA_030053945.1 Limnohabitans sp. | reverse complement strand
TTTTTTGACACGAATTTGCTTCGCCTGTTCACTTCGTTCGAGTCACAAATTTACACGAATTATTATATTGAAAATAAGCTTACGCTTAAATTACACTAATTCTGAACCGTGAAAAATCTCGGTTATTTGTGCTTATTTAAATATAGAGTTTCCATTCGGTTACATTTCGGTAAAGAATTTGTGCAATTCGTGGTTTAAAAAATAAATGGCTGAATAGTTACCTTTAGTTTTACTTTTTTCCTAATTGAATTTCTTTCGTTGGAGCATTGATCATTTTTTCTAGTACAGATATAGAGGTATTAATAACCTTTTGAATATGATTTATATCCATTTTCTCAAACTCATCATCAACATGGTGATAAAACTCATAATTATCAAAATCGAAGGTTGAAATAGTATGTGCTGGAATGTTATATTCTTTATAAAACGGATAATTATCAGAGGCTTTGAATAAACCATAAGTACTCTCTATAGGAATAGAACCTACCCAAGACTGCCCAGCGTAATCATTCATCTTTTGAGCCATATTTGATTTATCAATTCCAGTCATATAAACCAGCATATCTTTATCTTTCATAGGTACTCCTATCATCTCAAAATTGAACATAAAATAAATATCTACCCCTTCTTTTTTCATTCTTTTTGCCAAATGACTTGAACCTAACAATCCTTTTTCTTCAGCTGTAAACAAAGCAAAAATAACAGATCGCTTATTTGACTTTGCAGTAGCAAAATATTTGGCAATTTCAGTAACAGAAGTACTACCAACTGCATTATCATTAGCTCCATTTGCAATAATATCACCACCTATATTTTCAGCTGTGCCAATATGATCATAATGCGCTCCAATAACAACATATTCATTTTTCAGAATTGGATCACTTCCTTCGATAACGCCTACAATATTATATGCTGGTTTTTTATAGTTAGATAGTTTGTCTCTGTACGTTTCATAATATGGCTTAATATTATTGTCTTTAAAAATTTGTTCCAAATACAACATTACTTTTTCCATTTCTGGGGTACCTGGTTCACGCCCTTTAGTTTCATCAGAACTTAAAAAAGCAAGTGTTTTTGAAATATTTTCAGTCTTAGAAAATCCGGTTGTTTGCGCAAAAGTTGTATTTAGAAAAAAAGCAACTATAAGTATATAATAGAATTTCATTTGAAAGAGTATTTTAAGAAAATTAATATTTGATTTGAAAACAACAAATCCCGAAAAAATTCGGGATTTGTTTTGATTATATATTTTCGTAGTCATTAAAATATTTACGCTAACATTGTCACTGGATTTTCCATAAACGCCTTAAACGTTTGTAAGAATTGTGCACCAGTTGCACCATCTACAGTTCTATGATCACAAGCCAAAGTTACTGTCATTGTATTTCCTACTACTATCTGACCATTTTTAACTACTGGTTTTTCAACAATTGCACCTACTGATAAAATTGCTGAATTAGGTTGGTTTATAATAGACGTAAATGACTGAATTCCGAACATACCTAAATTTGAAATCGTGAATGTACTTCCTTCCATTTCATTAGGTAAAATCTTTTTAACTTTAGCTCTACCAGCCATATCTTTTACAGAAGCTCCAATCTGTGTCAAACTCATTTGGTCTGTAAATTTCAATACTGGCACTACTAAACCATCTTCAACAGCAACAGCCACACCAATATTTACATGATGATTTAAAATCATTGCATCTTCCCTCCATTGAGAGTTTACCTGTGGATGTTTTTTCAATGCCATTGCTGATGCTTTTATCACCATATCATTGAATGAAACTTTAGTATCAGGTAATCCATTAATCATATTACGAGATGCAATAGCATTATCCATATCTAACTCAATCGTTAAATAGTAATGTGGAGCAGTAAATTTAGACTCTGATAAACGCTTCGCAATTACTTTACGCATTTGCGAGTTTTTAATTTCCTCTTGGAATACTTCACCTGCAGGTACGAAAGGTTTCACTTCTGATTTGAGATTTGAGATTTCAGATTTAAGATTGTTATCTGGAATCTTAATACTGTTATCTACTTTATAGTTTTCTACGTCAGATTTTGTAATACGTCCATTTTCACCTGATCCTTTTACATCAGCAAGGTTAATCCCTTTTTCTTGAGCTATTTTTTTAGCTAAAGGAGACGCAAAAATCCTTCCAGTAGTATTTGAAGATAAAACAGGTGTAGAACTTGTTTCAGTTTGTACAGCAGTTTTATTTTCTTCTGTTTTAGGAGTTTCTACTGAACCTCCATTTTTATAATTAGCAACTATTCCAGAAACATCTGTCCCAGCAGGTCCTAAGATTGCTAAAATAGTATCGACTGGAGCAGAACCACCTTCTTCAACACCTACATATAATAATGTACCTGCATTGAATGATTCAAATTCCATAGTAGCTTTATCCGTTTCAATTTCAGCTAAAATATCACCTTCTTTTACAGTATCTCCCACTTTTTTCAACCAAGAAGCAACAGTACCCGTTGTCATAGTATCAGACAAACGAGGCATTGTAACCACTTTTACATTTGTTGGAAGTTGGAAATTAGAAGTTGGAATATTTTCTTCTTTTTTCGCTTCAACTTGAGGTTCTTGTGAATTATTATTAGATCCATTAGAAATTAATGATGAAATATCCTCACCTTCATTACCTATGATTGCTAATAAAGAGTCCACTGCAGCTGATTCACCAGCTTGGATTCCAATGTATAATAAAGTTCCTGAATTGAAAGATTCAAACTCCATCGTGGCTTTATCTGTTTCAATTTCAGCAAGAATATCACCCTCTTTAATTTTATCGCCCACTTTTTTTAGCCATGTAGCAACGGTTCCTTCCGTCATTGTATCGCTCAAACGCGGCATTGTAATTACTGTTGCCATATTCTTATAATCTATGAGGAATGAATGGATAATTTTCTTGTTCGTACACTACATCGTATAACTGTTCTGCTGTTGGGAAAGGAGATTCATCAGCGAATTTCTCACACTCAGCCACTAAATCAGAAACTCTTTGATCGATAGCTTCGATTTCAGCATCAGTAGCATATTTATTTTCTTTAATAATATCTAAAACTTGAGTAATAGGGTCAATTTTTTTATACTCCTCTACTTCTTCCTTAGTTCTATATAACTGAGCATCTGACATAGAGTGACCTCTATAACGATATGTTTTCATTTCTAAGAAAGTTGGTCCATCACCACGACGAGCTCTATCAATTGCTTCGTGCATAGCTTCCGCAACTTTGATTGGATTCATTCCATCAACAGGACCACAAGGCATTTCATAACCTAATCCTAATTTCCAAATATCTGTGTGATTTGCAGTTCTCTCAACCGAAGTTCCCATTGCATACCCATTATTTTCAACGATAAAAACAACAGGCAATTTCCAGTTCATTGCCATATTAAAAGCTTCGTGCAATGAACCTTGACGAGCTGCACCATCTCCAAAATAAGTCAATGTAACACCACCAGTACCAAAGTATTTATCAGCAAAAGCGATACCTGCACCTACAGGAATCTGAGCTCCCACGATTCCGTGACCACCATAAAATCCGTGCTCTTTATCAAAGATATGCATTGAGCCCCCCATTCCTTTTGAAGTTCCTGTTACTTTTCCAAGTAGTTCTGCCATAACTCTTTTAGGGTCAGTCCCCATTCCAATAGGCTGAACGTGATTACGATAAGCAGTAATCATTTTATCTTTAGACAAGTCCATAGCGTGCAATGCACCTGCTAACACAGCTTCTTGTCCGTTATATAAATGTAAAAAACCTCTAACTTTTTGTTGGATATATAAAGCAGCAAGTTTGTCTTCAAACTTTCTCCAAAACTGCATATCTTCGTACCATTTAAGATACACTTCTTTTGTTATTTCTTTCATTTTCTTTACTTAAAGATTATGCCACGTCAAATATTGTTAAAAATCAATTTTACTCTAATTTGCGAGGTGCAAAAATAAATAATTCCAAAGTAACAAGGAAAATTTTATTGTGATTTTTCAAACATTTACAGGAAGTTTTTATCAAAACTTAACGGTAAGAGATTTTGTATTGAATTTGATTGATATACTTCTCCCGTTTCACCCATAAAATATATTTCTATTGGCAAATCTTGTTTAAATTCATATTCAAATATTGACTGTCTACAAGCTCCACAGGGAGGAATTGGTTTTGAGGCAACTGAAGTAGTTGACCCAGCAGTAATCGCCATTTTTAAAATTTTAGATTTTGGATAAACTGCTCCTGTATGAAAAATAGCCACTCTTTCTGCGCATAATCCAGAAGGATACGCTGCATTTTCCTGGTTAGAACCAATCACAATTTCACCATTATCTAACAAGAGAGCACAACCAACATTAAATTTTGAATAAGGCGCATAGGCATTATTTCTTGCTTCTATTGCATTCTTCATTAAATCTTGGTCTTCTAAAGATAATTCATTTATAGAATCAAAAACGGTAAATTGTGTATTGACTTTAATCTCCTTCATTCTTTTCATTTTATGGGAAAAAAAATCCAAATTTCAAAGTTTGAAATTTGGATTCTAAATAATTAATTATAGCTTTTATTTTTTTGCGTCATCTCCAAAATTAAATGTTAATGAGAAACGCAATGTGTTTTCTAAAGGATTTTTAACTTTCGACATAGAAAACAAATATGAAACGTCTAGAGTTACTATATTATATCTAAATCCAGCACCAATTGTCGCATATTTTCTTGCTCCCTTCATTTCACTTTCATTAAAATACCCTGCTCTTAACGCAAATGAACTTTGATACCAGTACTCCGCACCTAAGCCATAGGTAACCTCTTTAAGTTCTTCACTTCCGCCTCCAGGTGCATCACCAAAAGATTTAAAAATTCCTGATGACCAACCAACACTATTATAATCATTAGCATTTGCTTGATAATCTACACTATTTATAACTCCATCACCATTAGAATCTACAGCATCTTTTGGAGTTGGAACTAAAAGTTTATTTAATTCTAAATTAACGCCTAATTTATTATATTCATCAAAGATGAAATCAAATCCTCCACCTAATTTCAAATTAGATGGGATAAAATTAGATGATTTTTCATTGGCTGAATTATCATAAGAAATTTTTGGCCCTAAATTTTGTAAGTTAAAACCACCTCTCCATCTACCATTGAAACTTTTGTAAGCAATTTCATCTGATTGATAAAACCCAGCTACATCCACAGCAAAAGTATTTGCGCCAGAAGCATCGGTACCATTACCAGAAGCTACTCTAAGATTTGAACGTATATATCTACCTGCTACCGCCATAGAAAAAGTTTCACTTAATTTAAGAGAATAAGAAACATCTAGTGCAAAATCATTAGGCTTTACTATACCAGTATCATTTCCGTTCACATCTGTTAGCTGAATTTCTCCTAAACTAAAATAACGTAAACTTCCCGCTAAAGCACTTCTTTCATTAATTCTATTAAAATAGGTTACTTGACTCAAAGAAATATCATTTACTAATTGAGTAAGATAAGGCGTGTAACTAACAGAAAAACCTTGTTTTTTATCCATAAATGTATATTTCGCAGGATTAAATTGTTGCGAAAATGCATCAGGTGAAGTAGCCACTCCATTATCTCCCAAGGCAGCTGATCTTGCATCTGCAGCAATTAATAAAAATGGAACTGCTGTTGTTATAGGTCTTTCAGTTTGAGCAAATAAACTTAAACTGGACACTAAAAAGGCAAATAAAAATAATGATAATTTTCTCATTCGTGATTATTATGGTTTGACAAATATAAACTGTTTTCTTAAAGAATTACTAATTTCTCGAATTTTTCGGTTTTTTTATCGGTTAATGTTGACTTTACAGTCAATTTATAGATATAAACTCCTTTTCCTATCTTATCTCCAAAATCATCTCTCCCATCCCAAGTAATATTTCTAGACAAAAAACCATCTGTGGTAATTGTTTGATTTTTTGTCCAAACAATTTTACCTGTAATTGTCATCACTTGAACTTGCACCTCTAAAGGCTCAAAAGGTCTATTATGATTAAACCAGAATTCAGTATGATTTACAAAAGGGTTTGGATAATTTAAAACATTTGACAATGTTATATCCTCATCACCTGCCACTATAAACTGTAACTCAGCTTTTATCAAATTATTGTATACATCCCAAGCTTTAAATGTTAAAGTATGCAATCCAACTGATAAATTTTTAAATGGATACTTAAGTTTACCTTTAGTAAAGTTATTTAATTCTGTTTCATAATAATCATTTAGTACCACTGGTTTAGTCTCATCGCCATCTAAAAACGCAACAATATCATGACCTATTCCGCTTGCCGTATTTATACCATGCTCATCTTCCAAAAAAGCTAAAAATATAGGCGACTGATTAGTTATTCCACCAGAAACAAAAGACTCATTATTCATATATATCCTCACTTTAGGAGGAGTTGTATCTGCAACTGGATTAGGATTTAACCCACCTACTTTTATATCTGTATTATAACCTATCTGATCTTCAACTACAGCATTATTCTTAGCATAAAAACTAACTCTACCATTTCCTAATGGGATCTGAATATCTCTAGGAACCATAAAAGTGATATCAAATTTTCCATTAGACACAGAGGCATTCCCTCTAAAAATTATTTCTCCAAGAGTATTAAAATTTATTTTAAAAACGCTAGATCCCTGAACTATTCCATCATTTCCTAAAGTAGATTTTGTTAACATTTTATCAAAAACATTAACTGAAATATCTCCATTATAAGTATTTAACAGAACATTATTTTCATCAACAACTTCACCTGAAAGCTTAACCATACTTAAAGCTTGGAGATTATCAGTTGAAGATGCTATTGGAACATCATTAATTTTTGTTAAAATCACTTTAGGCTTTGGAATTGCAAGCTTCATAGCTGGATCACCCAAAAACGAAACCACATTATTCCCTGGACTTGAAGATACATTCTTAGATACTCTAACCGCTTCTGCAATCGAAACATAATCATTTGAACCAAACGAATACAATTTTTTATTCAATTCAACATTAAACTGTGTCCCAGTTGACTGACCAATTTGTCTTGTTGTAGTCACCATAGCAACTGCTCCACCATATGGATTCAGATAAACATATTCTCCAGCAGTAGGTTTGAACGGATTATCGAAACGAGTAAACTCACAAGTAACAGTAATAAATAAAGGAAATTTATATGGATTATTTAAACTAACAGCATCATTTTTTTCAAAAATTCTTTCTTGAGCTAAACCATCTTCCCCACCATGTCCTAAATAATTCACAACCAAAGAACCTTGTTGGAAAGCGTTCATAAATTCTTCATTCACTTTCGGATATTTTTGCCCACCTGATGTAGTTTCTTGCACATAGGAATCAGCTAAAACTTTTTTTACATTAAAAAATGGTTTATTCAAAGCAATAGCATCAGCCATATTATTCATATCTACTTCTAATAAAATATCACTTTCTTTATCTATATCATCAGATATCATCGTAACAGTCCCTTTCCACTTCCCTAATGAATTTTGATCGTAGTATTGCATTATCTTATCTATCATTTGATCAGCCTGAGTACTACTTGACGCAAGAATTCTTCCTACAGCAAGATCTAAACCCTTAAAACTATTCATATCTCCTTCATCATTATCCATTAAAACAAAATAATCATCTGACACAAAAGAAGAAGAAAGTGAAAAACTGTATAAAGATTCAAAAGCTGGAACAAAATTAGTATTATTTGGAATCCTGTCTTTATAATCAAAAGATGTATCTCCAAACAAACATAAATATTTCAATTTTTTTGAAGGAACAGACGCATTATTATAAATATATTTTACAAAATTTCTTATCGCACCTATATCTTGCTTACCTGAAGAAAATTCCTGATAAATCTTATCAAGAAGAACAACTTTCACATTCAAATTTGATTTTTGTCTATGAAAATTAGCCAATCTTTCAGCCTGTGGCATAAAAATAGAAGGTGCTACTATTAAATAATCGACATCTTGAAAAACATTCAGATTATTCAAAAACACAGCCCCCTTTAAATCTTGATTTTCAACATTTACACTTGAATCAGAGAGTGGTGAATATAAATCTGATATATCTAATGCTAAAAATTGTGCTTTGACACCTAAATCAGACTTAATCTCAAAATTAGCTTGTCCAGAATTAACTTTGGAACGCACATTATATATATCCGTTATATCCCATATCTCATTAATTGTTGATGCACTAGTAAATTGATAACCTCCAATCCCTGATAAAGATGCCGCATTATCAATTTGAAAGCGAAACTGCTTCCCATAACCTTTCAAAAAGCATTTACCTGTTAATTTTATATAATCTAAAAAAGCATTTGAAGTAGGAACACCTGAATTATTATAACTGAGTACAACATTAATAATAGTAGCTGAAGAATTAAAATTTGCCATCAAATCATCCTCAGATGCAAAAATAGAACCTGAACTTATAGGTGAGAAAAATAAACTTCCTAAATTTTGATTATTACAAGAAACACTCATTGATGTATTAACAACGGAAGCTGCTGCGGCTTGTACTTTCACTTTTAAAAATTGCGAAACATCTAAATTTGAAAAATCAAATGTAAATGTTTGATTAGTCTGAACATTAAAAGGATCCCCAAACCATTTTCTTCCTAATCTAGCAATATTATTTTTATCAACTTCATAAATTTTAGTATCGTCAAAAGTATTAAAAGCCGTAGTTACTGAACCACTAGGTTCAATCAATGGAGTAATTCTTTTACCATTAGATGCAGAGGAAGTTATATAATAATATGTTCTATCAGCATACAAATTCACACTTGTCTGACTCTCTTCATTCCAATTATCTACTCCTTCAGCATAAAAAAGTATATAATCACTATCATTGAAAACTCCATCCTCTTCCCCAACAAACTTTATAGCATTTTCAGCTAAATCATCTGGATAGGGAATAGAATTTAGAAGCGGGATCATTTTCCCTCCATTACCATACAATTTAATAGTTCTTGGATCAACATTAACATTTAAACCAAGTTGTTGCAAAAAAGCTTTAGAAATCTTATAAACTCCAGATTTTTGAACATAAAAACGTTTCCAACTACCAGTTTTCAAAACCGAACTAACCACTACTGCATTAGGACTTTGCACTGTTTGCTTACTTAAATCGTTCAAAAAAGAATATGAAAAAGACTTTATTCTCTTATAATTACTATTTTCTCTAATTATAGGAGAAACTTTGATAATTGCTAAATAATCGTTTCTTGCAACAGTATAACTTAATTGTACTTGTAAAGAAGTTGGTATATTTTTTAAATTACGAACCTTATCAACAGTTATAGATTCGTAAACAACATCAAAAATTTTAATACTACTTGACTCAACTGGCCCAGTTGTAGGAATATTTTTAACAAAAGATATCTCACTATTCTTCTCATCAAAAACAAATTCACTGGATTTGAACCAAGGAATATCAATTATACTTTCATCTGAAAAACTAAACTTGCTATTACTCCATTCAAGAGAAACCGCACCCTGATTCTGAGAGTATAAATTAAAACCAAATAACAAAAAAAGGATAAATATTATTTTTCTCATAAGATTAAAACGTCAATATACATAAAATATTTTGTGTAAAAATAAATTATTTAAACAATAAAAAAAACATTAAATCGTTCTTATCTGAAGATGCATATTTATTATTTTTAAAATTTCTTAAAAAAAACCCAAGAAATACATTGTGATTTATTTGTTAATTATTATATTGCGCTGCAAAATTATTACCTACTGAAATATGAAAGTAAACAGAACAATGACTTTGAGATTGCTATTCTCATTAATGGTAGCACTAGGTTTTACTAGCTGTAGTAAAAAGTCAAGCTCAAAAAACACTTCTGCCGGAACTGGTTGGAAGATTAATGACCCCAATGGAGGATTCCAATACAATTCAAGTTTTACTAAACAAGAAACCGCTCCAGGTCTAATTTTAGTTGAAGGGGGTACATTTACAATGGGTAAAGTACAAGATGATGTAATGCACGATTGGAACAACACTCCAAACCAACAACACGTTCAATCATTTTATATGGATGAAACTGAGGTTACCAATATGATGTATATGGAATACTTAGATTGGACAAAAAGGGTTTTCCCTCCATCAGACGAGAATTACAAAAACATCTATACTGGAGCTCTTCCTGACACATTAGTATGGAGAAATCGTTTAGGATACAACGAAACGATGACTAATAACTATTTGCGTCACCCAGCTTATTCACAATATCCTGTTGTGGGTGTAAACTGGATTCAAGCTACAGAGTATGCTAAATGGAGAACAGACCGTGTTAACGAAGCGATTCTTGAAAGAGAAGGTTATATGAAGAAAGGTGCTAAACTTGTTGATGTAGATGCTAACAACAATTTTAACACTCAAGCTTATTTAATGTCTCCATCAACATCTTTTGGAGGTAACGAAGAAATTGTTTTACAAAAAACAGGCAGATCTGGCGGTAAAAGCAAAAAAAGTGCTGCAAAAGGAACATCACCTGACCCATCAACAAACAATGCATCTGCTGGTACTGAAGGTCCTAAAAACGTATATGCACAGCAAACATCTGGGATTATTCTTCCAGAATACAGACTTCCAACAGAAGCTGAGTGGGAATATGCTGCAGCAGCTGATGTAGGAAACAGAGAGTACAACATCTACAAAGGACAAAAGAAATATCCTTGGAAAGGTCAATATACTCGTTCTGGAAAAAGAGACTCTCGTGGTGATCAATTAGCTAACTTCAAACAAGGTAAAGGAGATTACGGAGGAATTGCTGGATGGTCTGATGACGGTGCTGATATTACTGCTCCTGTTAAATCATACAAAGCTAATGATTTTGGACTTTACGATATGGCTGGTAACGTTGCCGAATGGGTACAAGACGTTTACAGACCAATGATTGATGACGAAGCAAATGATATGAACTATTTCCGTGGAAATGTTTACACTAAAAACAAACTTGACAAAGATGGGAAAATAGAACTTATCACTTCTGAAACAATGAAATATGACACATTAAGTAATGGTAAAATTATTTCAAGAACTAAACCAGGTGAAATCGCTCAAGTTCCAGTTGATCAAAATGAAACTTACTTAAGACAAAATTTTGACAAAAGTGATGAGATAAACTATAGAGACGGTGATAAACAATCTACTCGTTACTACAGAACTGGTAATAGCGACGAAGGTGCTGCTCCTGTATCTGACAAAAAGAGAATGTACGACTCTCCTGTTCACAAAATTGAAAAAGACAGCACAGGAATGGTTAAACGTTTTGACAAATCTGAGAAAAGAACAACTTTAATTGGAGATGACGTTAGAGTTTACAAAGGCGGTTCTTGGAGAGATAGAGCTTACTGGTTAGATCCAGCATCAAGAAGATTTATGAACCAAGATATTGCTACTGACTATATTGGATTTAGATGTGCAATGTCAAGAGTAGGTCCTAAATCTGACTTCAAGAAAAGAGCAAGAAATTAATACACTTTCATATAAAAATAAAAGTCCCGATTTTTCGGGACTTTTATTTTTTACTATTTTAGCAGTATGAGAATAGAAGAAATATATCAATGCTTTTTACAGTGCGATTCTGTATCTACAGACACCAGAAAAATAGAACCAAATTCATTGTTTATTGCTTTAAAAGGAGAAAACTTTGATGCAAATACATTTGCTAGTGAAGCCTTAAAAAAAGGCGCTTTATTTGTCATAATTGACAACAAGCAATATCTTACCGATGAAAATAAGATGCTATTAGTGAACGACAATTTAAAAACACTTCAAGAACTAGCAAATTATCATAGAAAACAATTGGGACTACCAATTATTGCATTAACAGGCAGTAATGGCAAAACAACCACAAAAGAATTAATCAACATTGTTTTGTCCAAAAAATACAATACAAAAGCAACTTTTGGAAATTTAAACAATCACATAGGTGTACCGCTAACATTATTATCATTCGATGAAAATACAGACATAGGAATAGTAGAAATGGGAGCAAATCACCAAAAAGAAATTACTGAATTATGTCAAATCGCAGAACCTGATTATGGTTATATTACAAATTTTGGAAAAGCTCACTTAGAAGGTTTTGGTGGAGTTGAAGGTGTCATAAAAGGCAAAAGTGAAATGTATCAATATCTTGAAAAAAATCACAAAACTATTTTTGTAAACATAGACGATTCAATTCAAAATGAAAAAACGAAGTCATCAATAAGATTTACATTTTCATTAGAAAAAAAAGCAGATGTGAATATAAGATCTACCTTAAGCAATCCTATGGTAGAAATCATTTTAAACGATCATATTACTATTCAATCAAATTTAATAGGCTCTTACAACGCAAACAACATTAATGCAGCTATAACCATAGGGAAATATTTTAACATTTCAGACAATGATATTAAAGATGCTATTGAAAATTATATACCCACAAACAATAGATCACAATTAATTGAAAAGAACAGTAACAAAATAATACTTGACGCATACAATGCAAACCCCAGCAGTATGCTAGCTGCACTAGCCAATTTCAGACAATTGGAAGGCGACAAAATAGCTTTCTTAGGTGACATGTTTGAACTTGGAAAAGAAAGCTTAACAGAGCATAAAAAAATAATTGAATCAGTAATTAATGACGATACTATTATTTTTTACTTCATTGGCAAAAACTTCTTTGAAACTAAAGTATCCCAAAAAAACATATACTATTATGATTCATTCGAAAGCTTTCTTTCAAACAGCCCTAAAGAAATCAAAAATAAAACTATACTCATAAAAGGATCTAGAGGTATGGCACTTGAGAGAATATTAGAAATAATCTAATTTTTAATATTTAAGAAATTAAAGTAGGAGACAAAGATAAGTTTTAAATTTATCTTTGTCGTCCTCTCACACCACCGTATGTACTTACGTGTACGGCGGTTTCATTAAAGTGGATTACGATATAATTGTTTATAGTTTTCTGTTGGGCTGTAAAACCCTTGTTCTATAAACCATTTATTGTTCATTCCTATATTCAGTGCTGGACTGTTGGATAATCGCCACCACCCTTTTCCGCTCAAAGCTGTTCGCCAACTCAATGTCTTCTCTACTCCTAATTTGGTTAGGAGTCTGACTATTCCTATTGCTCGTTTGCATTGTTTTAGTCTAAAACATTTGAGTCTTCGGCGTAACCATCCCTCTATCTTTATGAGTTTACTTTTCATCTGTGCCAGTCGAAAATAGTGTAGCCATCCTTGTAGAACGGTTTTGAGTTCTTTTAGGAGTTGCTCTAAATTGACCCCTCTGTTGCGTTGGGTTATCTTTTTGAGCTTTTCTTTTAACCGTTGTTCACTGGTTTCGCTTAACCTTAAATTTCCCCATAATGTTAGACTATATCCCAAAAAGCTCATCTTGTGGGAGGGTTTTACACTACTCTTTTCTCAATTTACTTTTAGTTTCATCTTCTTCTCTATGAATTTTATTATGCTTCCTTGCACTCGTTCTGCACTCATTTGGCTGCTCACAAATATTTGTACATCATCGGCATATCGAACAAATCTTAATCCTCTTCGGTTTAATTCCTGGTCTAATTCATCTAAAACAATGTTGGATAATAAGGGACTTAATGGACTTCCTTGCGGTGTTCCTTTTATTCGTTGTTCTTCTAATCCATTTTGCATTATGTTAGTTTTGAGTGTTTTGAATATGAGTTTAAGCAGTCGCTTATCCCCTATTCTTGTGCCCAACATCCACATTAATCGCTGGTGGTTTACTTCATCAAAGAATTTTGCTAAATCCAAATCTACAATTATTTTCTTCCCTGTTTTTACTATCTTTTGTGATTCCAATAATGCTTGATGAGCATTGCGTTTGGAACGAAAACCATAGCTATTAAAAGAAAATTTGGGGTCAAATATCGGTTGTAATACTTGGCTGATGGCTTGTTGTATTACTCGGTCTTTGACCGTGGGAATTCCTAATTGCCGGAATCCTCCTTTGGGTTTGGGTATTTGTACCCCTCTGACGCTTTGGGGTTGGTAGTTTCCTTGTAGTATTTGGCTTTGTAGTTCTTGGTAGTTTTTACTAAACCATTCTCCAAAATCTTTGATACTCATGTTGTCAACTCCACAACTCCCTCCATTTTGTCTTACCTGTTTATAGGCTTTTTGCAGGTTGCTAAAACTTGTAATCTGTTCTAGCAAGTCTGTCGTCTGATTACGCTCTTCTTTGCATATAGAAAGCCACGCTGGGTTTACCTTTCCGCTGTCTTGATACCATACGGGTATCGCCACAGCAAATAGGTCATCGCTATAATCACATTCTTTCTGTCTTACAGATTTCATCTGGATTTTCGATTGTTTTCTTCCCTTTTCCATTGTCTTTTACTATTCTAAAAAAAAACTCCTCAGCTTTAAGGATTCGACCCTTCGCTCCATTTCCATTACAAAAACTTCTTCACTACTATGGTCTCGGCTGACTTCTGTATATTGGCTTTGTATTGTCAGTTCGCTCGACTCACTTCCGCTTGATTATACAGACCTCCTACGGTAAACTCATACATCTTTCATTATAACCGACATAATTTACTACCCCTGTTTACGTCCAATTATAGGGCTTTGCGGTCTAATACCCACTAACCCACAAGGTAAGCCTTATATTATGTTTCTGTCCGTTCGGTCATAATTTTGCCTCCAGCTTCCTTCAGATTCTACCTCACGATAGACACCCTTGCTCTTGGCTAACGATTCCCATTGGCTGGCTCGTTCGGGATTTACACCCTATAGATATATGGTATGCGTAGCGCACAACAAAAAAGAGGTGAACAGTTATTTGTTCACCTCTTTTTATATATGTATTAAAAACACTTACGAATCAAACATACAAATTAACTATAAATCACTTAGGATCGATCTCCTGAAAAAATAAAAACCCTTTTACAATAAGGTATAAATTAGCAGTTTATAGTCTTAGCTCAAGAAAAACGAAAAAGGTTTAAAAAACCTTGCATAACATTTTAAAAAAACATTAAGAAATTAAGATGATTACGTTTACATAATGGCTAATCACATTATGATTCTTAATTAATGGACAACCTTTGATTCTGACTCCTTTTTAGCTTGGATGGGTGATGGATGATGGGTGATAGGGTATGAATAATAGGGAATGATGCTTCAACAATTCGAGAACCTCGGTGTCCGTTTAACAACCTTTGAAAGTTAGAATTGGGCAGGAAAAACTTTATAAAACTTTGCATTTTCCATAATACGACTCTGTGCGTCTTCAGTGATAGAAGTTTTCTAAAGGCTTTTAGAAATAAATTAAGAGGTGTAAGAAACATAGATTTTTTTCTTGTTAGACTCACAAATTTATATGCGTAATTTATCAAATCCACAACTTTTTAGCTTGAGCCCAACTTTTGATTCTGGTCCATCAATAGTTTTCAATATTTTTAAGAAATAAATAAAAACAAAAAAAGGATTACTTGTATAAGTAATCCTTTTTTAAAGAAAGGCAG
>JASGCW010000078.1 GCA_030053945.1 Limnohabitans sp. | reverse complement strand
TAGTTATATTTTTGATCGATTAAATTGGTCTATTTAAATTGTCATTTCCGTATTACTTCACTAAGTTTATATTTTTTATAGGTGTTCAGTGATTGCAATTATCTCACTTAATTCTTATGGCTATTGGTGTTCGATGAATTCATTTCATTGTTGGTTCTTTGATACTCAACGCCTCCTTAGCTGTCAGCGCTATTTTTTTCTGAATAGGCTAAAAAAATACTCGTGAAAAGTGACAAAAAAATGAGGATATATTCTGCCCAAAGTGTTCGTAAAAATAATTCACTGAATAAAAATTTCATTTCTAACTTTATGATATAGCAACTAATTAGTGCGTCAACGATATTGTAAGCCATTAGAAATATAAATATTTTTCGAGAATTTTTAGTATTTAAAATCAACAACAATGAGGAAATGATGCAAAATAATTCCTTGAAAACTTCAATTTTTGGCAAGTATGAAACTAAACTTGGAAAGAACCTTCCTAACATAGGAATGGAAGATGTATCCAAATACAATAGATTATCAGTTGTACCCCACGAGCCTGGGTAAGCTGCGGATTTGAGATATTTGACTGAAATTAATATGTAA
This sequence comes from Limnohabitans sp., assembly GCA_030053945.1. Taxonomy (GTDB): domain Bacteria; phylum Bacteroidota; class Bacteroidia; order Flavobacteriales; family Flavobacteriaceae; genus Flavobacterium. The sequence continues at coordinate 15,050 of JASGCW010000078.1, read as the reverse complement.
ACTAATAACCAAACGATTCCAACAAATTTCTGAATCAGTTTTATATTTTTCATTATTTAGAATTGCTTTCGTTTAAAATTACCTCCAACAACAGCCTGTAAATAAACTTCACAAACCCTGTCAAATATAGCTAAATGATTTTCTATTCTGCAAAAGATTCCACATATAAGTTAATTATATTTACTATTCAATAATAAAAATACCATTCGATAATAGGAATTTACTACTCAATAATGGGAATTTACAATGCGTAAAAAGAAAATGTAGGTTGCTACTATTATTTTGTGTTGCATTCAAAAGGTTTTGCATTCCAATTATCTCAATGAATTCTTAACCTCATTGGTGTTTGATAAAAAAATTATTGTTGGCTCTTTGATGTCTAGCGACTCAAGAGTATTGATAAATACCGCTATAAAACAATTATCTTATGAAAAACCTAAGTATTTTCTGTTCTTATTTTATTTTTCAATTTATCCATTGTATCTTGGGTCAAAATCTACCATCCATTCAATTCCATATTTATCTCTAAACATTCCAAAATAGGAACCCCAAGGACTGTCGGCTATCGGCATTTCTATTTGTCCACCAACTGAAAGTCCATTATAAAGCTTGTCAGCTTCTTCTTTACTTTCGGCAGTGATAGAAATTTTACTTCTTGTTTCGTTTAGATTGTGAACTCCTAACGCTTCTGGAGTATCACTTCCCATAAGTATGTCATTTTTGCCAATTGGTAATGCTATATGCATAATTTTATTGGCTTCATTTTCGTGTGCAATACTTCCAGGTATATCTAAATCTTTGAAACGCATAACCATTGCGAATTCACCTCCGAATACTGATTTGTAAAATGTAAATGCTTCTTCTGCATTTCCGTTAAAATGAATGTAAGGATTAATTTTTGCCATATTTAAAGTTTAGTTTATTCGCAAATTTCTTTTAATTTATCTAATGCGATTGGATAGGTTTTGTTGAAAAAATCTAAATAATCTTCAACTGCATCAATATCCACAGTTAGAGTTGTTAAACCGTCATTTTCTTGAAAAGAATAATTTTCGAACCCTCCAGCCCATTTTTCAACTTGTTCGCCAGTTGTTATTTCTGTTTCTCCATCCAAAAAACCATAATGTAATATAGAAACATACTTTGCAATCTGGTTATCTTCTATTTTTGAAACCATTCCTCCTCTTTTTCCTGTTTCATCTACTCCAACAAAATAAATTTTACTTCCTTTTTCCCAATTTCCTTCATAAGTAGATGTCGGATTAAATGCAGAGGTCCAATTTTCATAGGTTTTTTTATTATTTAAACCCAACATTGCCTCATAAACTTTTTGAGCACTTGCTTTTATCTCTATTTTGAATTGCAGTCTTATCATTTTATTTTTATTTGAATGTTATATTGTTGAAGCTGGTGTTACAATTCTAAATAACGTCAATCTCCAATTAAAAAAACAAGTTGTAAAAAAACTTCACACCCTTTTCCAAATATAGTCAAAATAGTTAGTTAGCAAAGCAAAATTTTAAGCTAATTCCATAAACCACGGGAAGTACTTCACTTTTGCAAAACAGTTTTTATAGACTTCGACAACTCGATTTTGTGCTAATCAAATTTTTATGTTTTGAACTACTTGATTTTTATTTAAAAGGTTAAATCACAATTAATTTTAGAATATCAAAAACTAATTAATCATAATTTAAAAAAACTGCTAAGAGTTGACCAAAATTTACCTTTTTTTTCTAGGAAATCCATCACAAGTAACATAAATATTTTTTAAAAAAGTAAACCATTAACTCTATAAAGATTTTTCTTATAAATTTATTATTTTTCAGTATTTTAGTTTTAAAAAAAAATTAACTTTGCTGAAAAAAACTATATGCCAAATTATTACAAATTATTATTGCAATTAACTTTGCTTTTATCGTTATCATCTAATGCCCAAATCATTTCCGGAAATACTTTTATAAAAGGTAATTATGTCGAGGTTGGTGTTAATCAATCTGGTGGTTATGGAACTGATATTTACGCTCCATCTGATTATCATCCCAGATTAAATGGTAGTAGTGCAAGAAATTTAGGGTTTGTTGCAGATCCTCAAAAAGATGGTTGGGCTATTGGATCACCTAGTTATTATGGAGACTTTTTTTATCCTGGAACAAAACAAGAAGGCTTTTCAGTCCAATTTAATGGTTCAGTTTATCATAATTGGACTTCTGGTTTTAATGATATTATTGGCTCAAACACATCTTTGGTAACTGGTAGTATTAACACAACAGCAACATGGGAAGGAGAACGTAACGGATTAAAAATAATTCAAAAAACTATCGTTCCTTTAAACGAAGTTTATTTTGTTGTTCAAGTAGAATTTAAAAACACAACTTCAACAACAATAAACGATGTTTACTATGTTAGAACTTTAGATCCTGATAATGAAGTTACCTTGACTGGTGATTATGAAACGCGAAATCAAATTGCATATACCCTACCAAACGCAAATAACAACACATTAGTAACTGCAAAAGGAACCTCAATTACCGATTGCTATTTAGGATTAGGAACGAAAGATTGTAGAGCAAAACCATTCATTATACGATATTCATTAATGCCTAATACAAATGATTTGATTTCTGGAATACATGATAATACAAACACTAATTATCAATACACTGGAGAAAATACAGCTGATCAAGGAATAGGGTTAAGCTTTAAAATAGGAAACATAGCAGCTGGAGAGTCCAAAAAAATTGCACTTGCTTATATCTTAAAAGAAAGTGATTTAGATTTAGCATTAGCCCAAACAATTGCTCAAATAAATATAGGCCCAGAAATTTTGACAAATAATCACAATTATAGTTTTTGTGAAAATCAAACAATTAATTTATCTATTGCTAATGGAGATAATTATGTGTGGCATTGGACTCCAGAATCATATTTTAGCTCACCATATGCAACAAATGTTACTTTGCAAGTACCAAATACACCTGTTAATTTCACATTAACTGGCACATCTGATTGTACTCCTGTAACTTATAATTTTTCAATTACTCCTAGTACTTACCAATCTAATTTAAAGGAAATCAATCATGTGATTTGCAGTGGTAGCAGTACAAGTTATAATCCTTTAGCAGGTGTAACAACACCAACCTCAACAATTACTTGGTACAATGCAGCAGTTGGAGGAAGTGTAATTGGGACTACTCCTAATTTTAACACTGGTATTTTAACTAATACCTCTCCTACCCCTGTTGAGTATATCTATTATTATGTTGAAAAATCAATTGCAGATTGCGAATCTAAAAGAATCCCTTTTAAAGTGAAAGTTTATAATTCGCTAGATTTAGATAATGCAGTTTTAAAAAAATGTACAACTAATAATTCATTAATAACGAATTTTGATTTAACTGAATATCAAAATTTAATTGCTCCAATAAATAATGCTACCTATAGCTATTATACCTCAATGTCAAATTTGACAAACAATATCCCTATTACTAATACTACTAATTATACTAATATTACTAATAATCAAATTATTTATGTAAAAATTGAGGTAAATGCAACATGTTTTGATATTATTGAACTAACCTTGAAAGTCTTTCCACAAATTATAACTAATCAAGCTGACATTTATGGTTGTGATGATGATGAAGATCAAAAAATGATACATAATTTAACTAGCGTAAATTCTGTCATTAACAATAATCCCGATTCTGTTTTTAGCTATTACTTGACTCAAGCGAATGCTGAACAAAATATTAATCCAATTACTAATCCTACAGCATATACAAATTTAATTAACCCACAAATTATTTATGTTCGTATTTCTAATGACAACTGTACTAATTTTTCAACGATTACATTACATGTAAATACTCCACCTAAAGTAAATACAGGAAAATTAACTGAATGTCAAAAAAATCTTGATGGTACTTCTGTTTTTAATTTAAATTCAAGTATTCCACAATTTAGTAGTGCGACTTTAACTTATTCATTTTATACAAGTTTAGCCAACTTAAATAATAATATTTCAATTACAAACAGTACTACTTATACTAATGTGACTAACCCGCAAATAATTTATGTAAAAGCACTAAATCCTGCTACTAATTGTTATTCGGTGACACAATTAACACTTGATGTAGTACCTACTATAATAAATACAGGAAAATTAACTGAATGTCAGACAAATCTTGATGGTACAGCAGTTTTTAATTTAAATTCAAGTACTCCACAATTTAGTAGTACGACTTTAACTTATTCATTTTATACAAGTTTAGCCAACTTAAATAATAATATTCCAATTACAAACAGTACTACTTATACAAATGTTAGTAACCCACAAACAATTTATGTAAAAGCAGTAAATCCTGTTACTAATTGCCTTTCGGTGACACAATTAACACTTGATGTAGTACCAGTAAATAAATACACCTCTTCTTCAATTTTTAAATGTGATAATGATTTTGATGGTTTTGTTACTTTCAATTTAGCCGACTATGCTTCTAATTATTTAGCAGTACTTCCGGCAGACACGTATACTTATACTTATTTTTTATCCGAAAATGATGCGTTTTTAAATATAAATGCCATAAATCAAGTTTTCACAAATACTTCAAGTCCTCAAAAAATATATGTAAGAGCTAAGGGACTTACAGGATGTGTAAAAATTATTAGCTATGAGTTAATTGTTTTAGCAAAACCTAATTTAACTATAGATGAAAATAGAATTCTATGTGAAAATAGTTTTATTACACTAGATGCTGGCCCTGGATTTAATAGTTATTTATGGTCAACTTCAGCAACAACTCAATCAATAAGAGTCACAGAAGAAGGTGATTATTTAATTACTGTTTCTAACAATTATGGAAGTTATTCATGTGAAACAACTAAAACAATTCATGTAAAAAAATCAAGTAAAGCAATAATTAATAATATTGAAATTAATGATTGGACAGATTTTCAAAATACTATAACAGTTTATGTGAATGGTTATGGAGATTATGAATATTCTATAGATAATATCAATTTTCAAAGTTCTTCTAGTTTTGAAAATTTAAGCAATGGAGTTTATACAATTTATGTAAGAGACAAAAATGGCTGTGGTCTAGTAAATAAAGAGTTTTATGTATTGATGTACCCTAAATTCTTTACTCCTAATAATGATGGTTATAACGATTATTGGAATGTTAAGTTTTCAAAATATGAACCAAATCTTAAAGTTACAATATTTGATAGATATGGTAAATTAATTACCCAGTTTTATGGAAATGACCAAGGATGGGATGGTAAATTAAACGGAGAATCTCTTCCTGCTACAGATTATTGGTTTGTTGTAGACCGAAAAGATGGAAAACAATTTAAAGGTCATTTTGCACTTAAAAGATAAAACAAATTTTTGTATTAATGAAAAGCTCCAATTTTTGGAGCTTTTTTTTATGATGACTTTTAACTTTACAACACCTTACTTTTTAAAACAAGCACTTACAACAAAATTTTATATATTAAAATATCAATAAAATTTTTTTAACGTTGCATTTATTACTTGTATCTAAGCTATTAAAATCCAAGAAAATAAATTCTTCAGCATTTATATATAAAGGTTTTATGTAGAATTTTTTATTGCTAATTCTAGCTCTTTGTTTTACTGATACTATTGATTCTGTCATTTTAAAATCTCCTTTAACAATAAATGAACAGTCATCAAATAAAGAATCTTTACACACAATTGGTGATTTTTCATACCCACTATACCAATTCTTTATACAATTATTCTTCTCAGAACATCCTAAATAATAAAAATGTAAAATACAATTTTGATTTCATTTATTTGGTGTTAATTACGCACAACATCCAACTCAGCTTGACGAAGTTTTCAAAGAGTGCCTTACTTGAATTTGAAAATTTTATCAAGACTACTGTTCGCTATTATGTTACAATGTTGTTTTGAAATATTGGTTATATAATTTGTCTGCTCTTAGCCAATTTGATTGTTCAGGCTCGTCTTTGATGATTTCTTCACTAAACTGTTCAACCCTTAGCAGACAATTGTGGCAGAACTTTTCAGGTTTGTCTTTTTGCATTCCAGATCTTTACAATAATGCAAAGCTTGTCTGACTTGTTGAAGTGATAGTTCAAAGTCGTTCAAAACGACATTAATATCTTCGTGATAGGTGTCAACTAGACTTACAATGTCTCCAACTGCCAATCTGCTACCATCAAGTCGGGGTTGTCCCCAAACTATGTCGTGAGTGCAAACTATTTCAGGGAATTTTTTATAATGTGAAGTCTCCCAAAGTTGTACAAATTCATTTTTGTCAATTCTGTAGTCAGCAAATTCATTTATCTTAAGCTGAATTTCTGAAAGTCCTCCAAACCTGTCATTAACATATTTTGTGTCGTATTTCAAAACTTTATCGTTCTCAAACAACTGTAGTTGTCGTATAACATTTAGCTGCTCATCCGTTTCAAAATAATATGTTGACAAGCCCCAACTGTCAATTGGTTCAACTCCCGTTTTTTCAACACAATGTTGTTTGAAGTAGAATGCTGCCATAAGTTTGCTTCTAAGATCAATCTGTGAAAAAATTCACAAACCTTTTCAAATATAGCTAAAATGGTCTGTTGAAAAAGGAGAATTTTCTTGTTTTTAGTGTAAGATTTAGGGAGTAACGTTTTTATATCTGTTTTGATTTTAAGTTTATCGAAAACAACATACAATTAACATCCAAATATATGTACAAAAAACAATCTGCAAAGCTTTGGTTTTTTAAGGATTTTTTTGATAATTTTTAATTACCAATGTCTTAATCTATAGATGAGAAATAGCTAAAGTAAAATAATTATGCCTAATTTTAGCACCTATAAATTAGCCTTTTATTAAAATAATTTATGAGAAAAATTTTTCTTTTATTTCTTCTGTGCCCATTATTTATGATGTCCCAAAATATTAGAATTTCTGATGATTTTGTCTTTATTAATGAAAATAAGGTCGCAAAACTTGAAGTTGTAAGTTCTAGGTACAAGTATAAAATGTACAATCTTGAGGGAAATCTTTTGCTGGAAGCAAAAGTTGTTCATTGCAATACTTGTAAACAAAGCAACGAAATTAGTTTTGAGTTAACAAATCTCAAATATGCCAACCCTAAAACATTGACAGTTCTAGAAGAATCATTTAGTAGATCAAAAGAATTTATAAAGATGTTGTTCCAATACAAATTAATAGATGAAAAAGGGGTTTATTTAGACAAAATTTTTCTTTCTACAGATCGAGAATTACTTGGCTATTATGAAGAAAAACTAAAAGAACAAATAGTAGATTTAACTAAAATAAATTATTCAGCTAATGGTAATGAAGCTTATATTCAAGACAAAAAATCAGGCTACTTTACAAGTAGTGAATCAAGTATAAACATTGGAGGAACAGAAATTAAGTTTAAAAATCATATACTATATGATTTAGATCATAACTATATAGCAGCATATACAGAAAGAAATGAAATTTTAGACATTCAGCTGGGAGATTATATTCGCATACGAGATGCGTTACAAATAAACAAAGTTGTACTCAGAAATGGTGTAACTTATGTTGATCAAAATTTAGAAAATGAACAAATTTATAAAGCTTTACTTGAAAAATCACTTCTTAATTATTTTAGCCTAGGAAATGAGATAAACAGTGCTATAAAACTCAAATTAACCAATAAAAATTCATCTCTTATAGATAAAAGTGGAGCTGTTTTCTTGGCAAAATATAAAAATAATTGGGGTGTAGGTAGTTTCAAAAAAATTTCAGGATTTAGCGACAAATTAAATTTCAAAGAAGATAATTCAACCTTCTTCTTTCAGCCTATGGAGAATGGCAATTCTCCACTTATAATCAAAGGACTTCCAGATACAAAAATAACGCTACAAAATTATCACTTATCTTCCGACTTTATAGCCTTTGAAGTAGTCAATCAAGATATTGTTGAAACAGTTGAATTAATAAAAAGTGTATTAGATTATAGACCTGATTTTTTTGAGTTTAGAAAAATAGTTTTCGAAAATAAAAATTTTCTAATTGCTTCTGATGGTACATTTTTTTTCCTTAAAAATAAAGTAAAATCAAAAGGGATAAGGTTGCTCTCTAAAAATGAAAAAATGCTTAAAGAATTAAGCAAATATTTAGAAGTTGATATATCTGTTTTAAATGATTTAGACACAAGATCTCTAGATAGTTTGATTTCTTTTTTAAACCATTTAAAATAAAGACTAACAAAATTTACTTTACTAAACTTGTTTGTAGTGCATAATATACATAGTTAAGATAAATATGAGTTTGTAAAACACACATCAGAGTAATAATAAACTTTTATTTTTATTAAATTTACATAACAAAAAACAAAACTATGCTTAAACAAGAAATCCTTAATCAACTATATATTTTACATTCAGAAATCAATGATTTTATAGCTATAAATTCACAAGAAACGTTAAACAAGTCTAGAGATAATAAATGGAGTCAAGCAGAAGAAATTGGACATCTTATTAACGCATTACAACAAACTAACAAAGGTTTATCGCTACCGAAATTTTTTCTAAAATACAAGTTTGGAACCTGCAACAGACCCGAAAGAACTTACGAGGAATTAACTCAAAAATATCTAGACAAATTAAGCACCATTCAAATTCCAAACAACCCTTTTCAAATAAGAAATATAGCTACTTTTAAAAAAGAAAAAATAAGTAAAAATTATCTTATTCAACAAAAAAAGTTTGAAAAAAGAATAAACCAATTTAACGAAAAACAACTCTCAACTCTAATTATACCACATCCTCTTTTAGGCAAAATAACAATAAGGGAGTTTGTTTACTTTACCCATTTTCATACAAAACATCATTTTGAAAACATAAAAAAATAATACTTAAAATTTATAAACTATTTTCTGGTTAGAAAACGTCAACAAAAGTTGGCGTTTTTTTTTATTCAGTTTTGAAGTTATAATAAATCACGAAACTTCGTCAATTTTATTATTGTTATACCAAGATTACGAATTAGAAATTTATTACAGATAAAAACGACGAAAATTTTGCATAATTCTTATTACTTCAAAAAGTAATCTTATTACATTAATTCCTGATCTTATGACATTTACTCCCTAAGAATAGTTTAAATAATGGTATTTTTAGTATAGAAAATGGAAGATCTATTCCATTTTTGATTAGTTCGGCAACATAAAAAACACCTAATTGAAACTTTAAGAAAATAATCAAACAACTATATTAACAAATCTGAAAAATTATGACAGCAAACTCAAAACGAAATTTAGGAAATGGATTATGGAGCTACAGAAGCCTTTTGAATAATCCAGACTTATCCGTTGACTTTAACAATTTAGAATTTGGTCGAGGAAATCTTCTGATAGAAACTTCAGATGACGGAAGTATTACAGGTAAAATATATGACACAGGCTGGGAACTAGAAATTAAGGGAGGCTTTATGTATGGTAATCCAGGCTGCCTTTGGTTTCAAGGAAAAGGAATCGTAAATGGTTCTCTTTGGATTTATGATTACTTATGCTATGTAGTCCCAATAATTCCTAATGGAGTTAATCAAATTCCTGCATTAGTTGGGAGTGTTACAAGAGCCATACCTCATCCTGATGGACAAGGTGGCACTAGTCCTGCTGGGGTGGTATGTTCATTTTATGCTGTAGCGCAACCCATTAAATAACAACCCTCAAAAACAAACTATTATGAGTACTTCTATTTCAAACTCTAACGCTTGTTGTTGTAGCAATCAACAAACCAATAACACTAAGAAAGAAACGATTGTTCCTAACAAATTCCAGTTCAGTTTCAAATCTTTATCTTCTATTGTTTTAAGTGTACTTATTGCTTTCTTTCCAAAATGCCCATTATGTTGGGCTGCCTATATGAGTGTATTTGGTTTTCTAGGCTTAGCACAACTTCCTTTTATGGGATGGTTACTACCTGTCTTACTACTATTATTTGGAATCTATTTAGTTATTCTCTATAAAAAATCTTCAAAAGGAAACTACCTACCATTCCAGTTAAGCTTAATAGGAGCAAGTTTTTTAGCCTCAGGAAAACTATTTTTTCCTACGGAAACTTGGATAGCTATCATAGGTATGATCTGCATCATCTCAAGTTCTTTATCTCTGAGCTTTGGTAAAACAAAAATTAATGAAATGTTCAAACAAAATAACAAATTAAAATCTATATAATTATGGCAACTACAAACAACAAAATAAGAGTAAGAAAATCTATATTAGAAATTCAACAAGATTACGAAAATGGTAAACCTCAAGAATTAGAAAACCTTATGACTGCTTGGGCTGGAATAAAGGCACTAGACCCAACCGATTTAAATTCTTTTTTTATAATTGGAGGGTATCACGGAGAACCATTTAGAGGTGCTGGATATGCAAATAACCAATGGTGGGGCGGTTGGTGCAACCATGGCAATGTTTTATTTCCTACTTGGCATAGAATGTATTTAGTTCGCTTAGAACAAGCTTTACAAAGCATTCCTGGTTGTGAAGATGTAATGTTACCTTATTGGGATGAAACCGATGAATACTCGTTAAAATACGGTATTCCAAGTTGTTTGACAGATGATACTTTTACTTATTCTGATGGAAGGGAGATTCCTAATCCTTTAGTTTCTTTTACTTTTCCAGTAAATGTTATAGATAATATAGCAAGTGACAATAATTTATACACTAAACATGCAGGCTATACTACGGTAAGATATCCTTATTCTGGGCTAGTGGGCAATGACCAGGCTAGAGCATTTAGTAAAATTCATAATTCACAATGGCCTACTTCTGCCGAAGGAAATAAAGTATTAAATCAAAATGTTGTAAACTGGCTAAATCAAGAATATGTTATTATTCAACCAGACAATGTAAATAATAATACCACGTTTAAAGCAGGAGTTTATCAAGCATACAAAGATTGTTTAGACGCGCCTAATTATACTGTTTTTTCTAATACTACATCTAGTCAAGCTTATAACGATTTACAACCAGAAGGTACAAAACCTGTAATGCCTTTAGAACAACCACATAATGATATTCATTTAGCTGTTGGTGGAGCAGATATCACAAATGTACCTGGTCAGAATTTTGATGCTTCTCCTATTGTAGGTGCTAATGGTGATATGGGCGAAAACGATACTGCTGGTTTAGATCCTATCTTCTTTTTCCATCATTGCAATGTAGATCGTATGTTTTGGGTTTGGCAGAAAAAAACAGGAAACACAGACAATCTAGAAATTATCCCTGAATACCCTGGAACAAATTCTGTAGATAGTCAAGGACCAACTCCTGGTGTAGCTGGAAACACTTGGCTAGGAATGGATTCCCCATTAATGCCATTTACAGATGCTGTTGGTAATCCTTATCAATCAAACCATGTGGTTAATATCGAAAAACAATTGAATTATACTTACTCAATTGGATCATTAGACCAAGAGAATTGGCCTCAGGGGGCAACAAGTGAAACACTTTTACTCAAAGCCACAGAAACAAATAGCAACAAAACCTTAGTAACCTCAATGGCAAACAAAGGGGCTGTAAGTGGATCTTTTGTAATCGCAGCTTATGCCACTGTAAATGGTCAAAAACATTTGGTGGGAGTTAAATCCGTTTTGAGCAGACACGCTATTCAGGGTTGTTCAAACTGTCAAACACACCTAGGAGTAAAAGCACACTTCAGTCTTAATCATCTAGCTCCTTCAGTTATCTCTAATCCAGATGTTGATTTTAGTGCTGAAGTCATTAGTCATAAAACAACGGTTTCTAATGAAAATTTCAAAGGATTTACTTCCGAAGCTGTTACAAATATGCCTCTAAAAGTTAGCATCCGATAGGATATCAAAGGTTAAAAATTGGGAGGAAGTAGATTATGTTTATATTATTGTTGACTTTTCAAATTCTTCCCTCTTCTCTTTGTTAATTCTGAACAATTAAAAATAAAATCAGTTTATTCGTCATTAACGAATTGATTTTATTAGGTTGTAAAATATTTGTGAAACTAAAACAATTATGTCTTCGCAAAAAAAACAACTTAACAACTGATTCATAAAGAATGTTATTGATTAGAAAGAGGCTGCCTTAAGTAATTTAAGACAGCCTCTTTAAACATTTAAAAAAAATATTTTTATTATTTATCTTTTGTAAATTCAAATTTTCTTCCGCCATATTCGAGTGTAAATCCTGATTTAGCTTCATTAAATTGAACACCTACTCCGTATTGTTCATGAGTAAACTTACCATTACCTTTATCTTCTAGATTAATTGACGGTTGCCCTTCTGTATTTATTTCCAAACCATCTTCATTTTGAGTAAAATTAATTTTTACAGGAATTTGAGCACTAGAATAATTTCCTAGATATGAAGAATAATCGATAACTTTTTCTACAGTATTTTTTGATGCACTCCATACATTATTAGATTCATTTATGTCTGGAAAAGCATTTTCTGGATCAAGAGTAATGGTTTCTATTTCATCTTTAGTATCTACTTTAAATGACCAAGATTTATTACGTTGCCAGATTTCAACAGGCAACGTTTTTCTCATTGTCTTTCCATCTTTTGTTTTTATCTCTAAAACAACAGGCATAGGCATTTTCTCTAAATTATCTATTGTAATAATTGCACCTTTTTTTGCATCTCCAAGTACATATTTTACTTTTGAAATTGCTTGATCGAATTGCCAATTATTTATAAACCAGCTTCTCCAAAACCAATTCAAATCTTCACCAGCCACATTTTCTATTGTTCTAAAAAAATCATCAGGTGTAGGATGTTTGAACGCCCATCTTTCTGTATATATTCTAAAGGCTTTATCAAAACGTTCCTTACCAAGAACTTGATTTCTTAATATATTTAACCCCTCAGCTGGCTTATAATATGCAAGTAAACCTAGACTAGCTTCTTTCATACCATCGGGAGCAGTAAAAATAGGTTCTAATTCAGGATCAGTAATAATTCCTGCCATCTGATGCATATTAGTAGGCTTTTGTTTATACTCTCCATTATTAAAATCTTGTGAACTTATACCATTTACAAAAGTGTTAAACCCTTCATCCATCCAAGCGAACAATCTTTCGTTAGAACCTACAATCATAGGATACCAGTTGTGTCCAAATTCATGATCAGTTACTTCCCATAGTGATGCTCCTTTATCTTTATAACTACAAAAAACAATTCCAGGATATTCCATACCTCCTTCATTTCCTGCCACATTTGTAGCGGCTGGATAAGGAAACTCATACCATCTCTTAGAATAATTTTCAATAGAAGCCTTTGTATATTCAGTAGCTCTCTCCCATCCATTGTTACCATTGCTCTCTACAGGATAAGTAGAAATAGCTAAAGATTTTTTACCACTTGGCAAATTAATTCTAGCTGCATCAACAATGAAAGCAGGTGAAGATGCCCAAGCTACGTCACGAGAGTTTTTAATTCGGAATTTCCAAGTTAATGTATTTTTTCCTACAGGGCGTGAATTTGAATTAGTAATTTCTTCTGCTGAACGTATCATTACCGTTTTATCGCTATTTCTAGCATTAGCCCATCTTTTTTGTTGCTCTTGAGTGTAAACTTCCGTTGGATTTAATAACTCACCTGAACAAACAACTATATGTTTTGCAGGAGCTGTAATAGCAATATCAAAGTCACCATATTCTAAATAAAACTCACCTGCACCTAAATAAGGTAATGTGTTCCAACCTTTTACATCATCGTACACACACATGCGCGGAAACCATTGTGCCATAGTGAAAATTTTTCCATTCTTTGTTTCTTCAACTCCCATACGGTCAGATCCATATCGTGGCGAAATAAAAGAATAATCAATTTTTAATTTTACAGCAGCTCCATTAGCTTTTAATTCATTAGGCAAATCGACCTGCATCCTAGAATCTACAATAGTATATTTAGCGTCTATTTCTGAAGTTTTCCCATTAACTGAAGTAACAATTTTAACCGATTTTATTTTATACCCTCCATCAAAATCTTGCCCTTTAGCACCATTTCGACTTCCTTTTAAAGGAATTACAGCGTTACCACGTGAATCTTTTTTGAATAGGTTTTGATCTAATTGCAACCAAAGGAAACCTAACTTATCAGGACTATTGTTAGTATATGTAATAACTGCTGATCCAATAATTTCATTAGTAGCTTCATTAAGATTAGCAGTTAATGAATAATCTGCTTTGTTTTGCCAATATTTTGGTCCTGGCTGACCACTAGACGAGCGTGTTTCTGTTGCGTTTTTAGTATAAAAGCCTGGACCAAAAGCATCATGATAATCATACTTACTTTTTTCTTGTGCTAATACAATTACGCTTCCTAGAAGACAACTTGCAAAAAGACTTAATTTTAGTGTTATTTTTTTCATTTGATTAATTTTATTATTATACAATCAGTAAAATTTTACCGATTGTAATGTGAAACTTTTATTTTTTTTCAGACTGTGGTTAAATAATTATTAGTTGTATTTTTTCCAATTTTGTTACAATTATACATAAAAAAAGCACCCTAAAGGTGCTATATTTAGTTTTTAAATTTTTCAAATTGTTTTATAAATCCTATGAATTGGTATAACGACACCTTTTTTCAGAATAACTCTTTTGTCCGTAATTCCCCAAACAGTAGTTTCTACCACTTTTTTTGACTTGTCATCTTCAAAATAAATTTTAGTCTTGCTATGCTCTAAATTACCTAGTGACATTGCCCTTTCAAGCTCCGAATTTCTTTGCAAAATTTCTTCTTTGCCTTCTAAAACTTCGTTTTCCGGAAAATGAAGTTTATCAATAACTTCTTTTTCAATTAATTCAAAATTTGTTTCCATCTTAAAATCTATTTTTTGGTTGCAATTTGGTTATTATGAAGATAAAAAAAAATATTTACTTATTTTTAAATTTTTATTTTATTTTATCAATTACTTTACAAATAACTGAAAATCAAGAAATGCAATTCCTTCTTAAACACAATAAAAATTCAGCAATAATATCATCTCAAGGTGCCGAGCTTGTTGCTTTT
>JASGCW010000227.1 GCA_030053945.1 Limnohabitans sp. | reverse complement strand
TCAAGACAAGTTAAAAATTAGCATTGCTTAAAACAAAGTTATATTGGTTTGGTGGAATGAATTTTATTTAAAAAAAGAGGTTTTTTCACAGCCTGACGTTTTGCAGCTTGGCGATGTGGCGGGTTAAGGAATCCTAAACTTTCGGTTAAGCACTGACTTTGAAAGCACAAAACCAACTTAAAATTATGCCTAAAACCGCCATATTGCCAAACTGCTGTTAGGCACAGTATTTTATATTCGTTCTTTAAAAACTCCATAATCAGTAAACAAATTTGATTTCATTTTCTTTTTAGGAGTTAAAAAATAAGTCTTACAAGATATGATTTCATTTGTACTTTTTGACAATATTATATCTTCAATGTCAATTGATATAATCTCAAGATTTTTATTTTGTCTAATTACAATATTTTTCTTTTTCAGTTTTAAAAAATCAAGATGTTGAGGCTCCATACTTTTTACATCATTTAAATTATAGAAAATTATACTGTCTCTTGTTTCTTTAAAATTTTCAAACTCGAATCTTCCTAGACCAAACCTTCTTTTTGAAAAACCTTCATATTGATATATTTTTGTACTCATTTCAATTCCATTTTCTGTTTCATTAATAATTTTTAACGGAATAAATATCTCTTTTACCTTTATATCTATGTTTTCATAATCTGGTTCTTCACAATCCACACCTTGTATGTTTTTTTTACTTGGAATATTTTCAAGATATGAGAAAGGTAAATTTTCAGAAATATCTACTTCAAATTTTTCTGTTGAATCTAATAATATATAACCAAAAGCGTGTGAATCTCTTCCGCCCCAAGCATCATATTTATATAATATTTTTGATGTTCCTTCAATTTTTTGACAATAAAGAGTCGTATCCCAATCTCCGATTCCACAACTACAAAACAAAAATGTAAATGCTGATAAAAGAATTAAATTATTTACATATTTCATTGATTTTCTATTTTTTACGTTTCGTTCGTATAATATTGTGCCTAACATCAAGATTTACGCAACTAAAATATATTTTACGCAATCTAATGTTATTATTAAAAAAAGCCATAAACAGCTCTTTAAAGAGAAGTTGTTTGCTTTTAGTTTGTTATTGCGAAGCTAAAAAAATAAATAAAACTTTCCTTACGGAAAACCGTAAAAATTGTAAATTATTTAAAGTTAAGCAATAAAGGAAAGCCAACTATTTTCTTTGTAACCAGTCCACGTTACAAAGCACAATTTTACACACTTTTGAAGTAGTGTAAAGATGCGAATAGAGCAAATTTTTGAAATGCAAGCATTTTAGGTTTGCTATTTATAACTTTTCAGGCTTTGTCAAATCAAGGAAATAATAATTAATAGTCATAAATAACATACTAAAATCGAGAAATAACGTTACTATAATAAATTTGTAGATTATGAAACAGCTCAATTTTATTGTATTAGTCTTTTTTGCAATGCATATCAATGTATTTGCTTGTCTAAATGGTGAATCAAAAATACTGAAAAACGGTGATTATCTTTATATGGATCACGACGATAAACTTCCGTTTGGGCATGAATTTTTTGAAGGAAATTTTGAGAAAATGAAATTTGAGTTGGATAGTCTTTACAAAAAAACTAAAGATATTGCTTATTTATCTGACAAAGGATTGATTTTGATTTTACAAAAGCAATACAAACAAGCGCTAGAACTTTATTTAGATATCGAAAAAACTCATCCAAACAGGTATTCTACAGCTTCAAATGTTGGTACTATTTACGAACTGATAGGCGAAAATAAAAAAGCATTAGAATGGATTAATAAATCGATACGTATAAATCCTAAATCGCATAATGAATCTGAGTGGATACATTCAAAAATACTAGAGGCAAAAATTCGTGGTGAAAAGTTTTTTACCTCCGAATTTATTTTGGGTGTAAATTTTGGCAATGAAAAAATTCCATTTACGTCACTAAATGAGTCTGAAATCTATAAACTTTATAAATCTATTTATTACCAACTCAACGAAAGAACTTCTTTTATACAACCTAAAGATAAGATTATTAGTGTACTGTTGTTTGAACTTGGCAATATATCAATACTAAAAAAGGATTTTAGAAATGCAAAAGCTATTTTTGAAAAATCTAAAGAATATGGTTTTGTGGGTGATTTGCTCGACAAAAGATTGGAATTTGTAAACGAAAATTTGAAAACCAAAAAGACAGCGCTGCAATCGAAGGTACAAAAGTCTAAAACTGAAAAAGAGAATACTGATGAAATCAATTTACCTAAAACTATATTTCTGATTTTAGGAATTATTTTGGGTATCTTCGCGCTGCTTTTACTCTTTAAAAAGAAGAAATCAACCACTATGGACTGAAAGTCGATAGGTTTAAGAAGCAGACTGAAGTCTGCCATTATAAAAGTAAATAATTTTTGCCACAGATTTAAAGATTAAAACAAATTAATCCTTGCGAATCTTTACTTTGTGGTTATTTTTTAAACACGAATGCCGTTTTACAGATCGAACAAAACACACTAACAAAATATATTTCAACACATTAAACCAAAAACTCACTTTTACTACCATTTTTTTTATTTTTTTCACGCAACTATTTGAAATAAAAAATACTTATGAGTATAATTAAAAAAATAGCAACTATGAAAAAATTAATCACACTGGTTTTAGGCGTATTATTAATGTCTTGTTCAAAAGAAGATTCTGAGAAGGATATCCAAAGCGCTCCGTCAAAATTATCTTCTATTACAACAAACTACTATGACAATGGTTACCTTCCTAACAACTCTTCAAAATTAAATTTTCAAAATGATAAGGCTATAGATTGTAGATTCGACGATGGCAAGCATACTGATTATCAATATGAAGGAGATTTGGTTTCAAGAATTAGAGATTTTGATAGAGCTGGAAATACAATAAGAACATTTTTCTATAAATATGACACTGAAGGTAAGATTATTACAATAAAACTTGAGGCAATTGCAACAAATAATATCGATATAGCTACTTTTACATTTAATTTTGAATACAACAACAATGAAATTACTGCAACAATTTCAGAGGTTGGTTGGAATAATGACGTATTTAAATTCAATCTGAACCAAGATAATCAAATTATTAAAGAAGAATGTATATTGTTAAATGGAAATCCTGCAAATAATTTTCTTCGTGCAAATTTTACTTACGCAAATAAAAACTTGTCAACTTTTTTTGATGATACTATTGCAAATAGCCCTATTAAAAGAACTTATGTATATAATACTATCAAAAACGACTTCAATTATAACAAATATTTATTTGGTAAACATTGGAAAAACAATTCTTGCTTAAATGCTTTTACTAGTTACAGGGGGGGAGTTAGAGACAATTTACACATAACTTCAGAAAATCTTATATCAGAATCTACTTTTACTCAAAATAACGCAACAACAATAAAAACCTATAACTACATTTTTAATACTAATAATCAAATAAGTAAGGAATATATTGTAACTACAAATCAAGCATATTCATATAGCAAAGAACTAATTTATGAATATAAATAAGACTAATTTATTTAGGGTCTGCTTTTAAACTCGTTTTCTTTACTACACCTGGCAGGTTTTGAAAAACCTGTCAGGTGTAGTAGTTTAAAATCAGGTGATTAGGGTAT
>JASGCW010000226.1 GCA_030053945.1 Limnohabitans sp. | reverse complement strand
ACAATAAAAATATAGACGCAATAAAAAATATTTGAATTGCGTATATACAGATGTTATGTGCTATTAAAACCGACAATGATAACAAGTTAAATATGAATAAATTAAGCCAATGAATTCTATTGAATTAGCAAGTTGTACAATTGCAGAATTGTTTACTGAAAATATTCCAGACACAGAAATTCAGGGAAAATTAGTTATTCCTGAATATCAGCGACCTTATGTTTGGGGAGAAAAAGAAGTTTATAAATTAATAAATGACCTTTCAAACTACTTTGAAAATCAAGAACAAGTTCATTCCATGTATTACATTGGAAGTATAATTCTACATAAATCAAATGGAATTCTAAATATAATTGACGGGCAACAACGGATAACAACACTTGCAATATTACAAAGTTTGTTTGCTGAAAATAAAGTTCCATCTATCAATTACGCTTCGCCAATAACGATTTTAAATATTAAACAAAATCAACGTTTAATTAAAAAATTATTACTTGAAAATCATAATAATATTGATTTTTCTAAGATTAATTGCACTTTGATTGTAACCCCAAATGAAGATGACGCTTATACGTTCTTTGAAACACAAAATACTGGCGGTGTAAGACTTAGCGGTGCTGATATTTTGAAAGCATTCCATCTTAGAGCAATATCCATAGAATATAGACGTAGTGAATTTGCAATAAAGTGGGAAACTCAAAAAAGAGTAAATGAAATTATCAATTACATTTTAAAAGCAAGACGTTGGAATATTTTAAATTTTGTTGACGTTCCTTCACATCGGAACGAAAACGAAACCAAAAAGCAATTAATATTAGATTTTAGTGAACAAACACAAAATTCCAATTTAGATATTGCTTATCACCAAATTTCATATAATTCAAATCAATCAGGAAGCCATATCCAAATACCAACATATTTATATTCAATTAGACAACCTTTAAATAATGGTGAAAACTTCATTTCATATTTAAGTTCCTTTTGTTTAATCTATTCCGATTTATTTCTTACAAAAAAAGCATCAATTTCAAGTGAATATTATAAATTCTATGATACAGTAATAAAACCAGTTGACGGAACAGCTTATTTAAAGGAACTATTTGAAATTGCATTAATGATTTACGTGAGTAAATTTGGAACAACAAATTTATTGGAAGCTTCTTTTTGGATTTTTAGATATACATATTCATTAAGATTATCGAATCAAAAAACTGTACGTGAAGATAGTATTCCAGCATTCATCAGAAATAATCATTATATTTTTGACATTATTTTATCCTGTTTCTCTCATAATGAATTGATTGCATCTTTAAAATCGGAAGACCAATTTAGCTATGTTGTTAATGAGAACAACTTAGTAGGCAACACTGTTAAAAGTAGATTTTTATTTAGAGTTACTAATTATTTCAAAATAAAGACATCTAATGAAAATATTGCCTTAGTGTATGATAATGAATTAAAGGATTCATTTACAGAATTAATCAAAGAACATGGAGAAATTTAAAACAGAAATATATACACTTGAAAAAGCTACAAATAGTATTTTTGTTATACCAACATACCAAAGACCTTTTGTTTGGGGTGATGAGCAGATTAATAAATTAATGGACGATTTTATTAATGCTTACCTTGAACAAAAAGAATATTTTATAGGTACAGTATTAACATCAAAACTAAATGGTACAGAAGAATTAATAGACGGACAACAGAGATTTACAAGCCTATTATTAATTGCAGTTGCTTTCAAAGCGGAAAAAATCGATAGTGCAATTTTAAATTTTATTTCAACAAAAAATAATGAAATTCGTTTAGGTTTTGCAATTAGAACAAAATTAAAGCAATATATAGAACTTTTAGTAAGGGATATTAATCTTGCCAACCAAAAATTCACTGATGATGATATAAAAAATGATGATTATTTAATAAATATTGCAAGAGCAATTTCTACAATCCGTAACAAATTGTATAATCTTCCTGCAAATATAGATAAATGTAAATTTGGCGATTTTATTTATACTAAAATAAAATTTGTTAAAAACACTTCCCCAGCAAATACAGATTTAAATAAACTTTTTGCAACAATCAATAATTCAGGCATTCAACTTGAACAAACTGATATTCTAAAATCAATTTTACTCAAATACATAAAATCAGATAAGTTTATTTATAGTCGCATTTGGGAAGCATGCGAAAATATGAACAATTATTTTGAAAGGAATGTACGTAGTTTATTTCCAGAAACTGATTGGAGTAAATTAGAATTTGATTCATTAAAACTATTTAAAAATGAACATTTTACGTTTATTGATAAAAATAAGATAAATAGTGAATTAAATCCCAAATCATTTTCAATTAATGAAATAATTGCTTCAAATGATATAACCGAAATTGAAAAAATTGGTTTGAATATTGAATATAATGCAGAGCAAGATACCGAAGAAGTAGTATATTGCAATTCAATAATTAATTTTAGTCAATTATTATTACATACGCTTAGGATATTCTTAAAATCAAAAAATAAATCAGATTTTCAATTACCATTTCATACAAAAAATTTGCTACAAATATTCAAGGAACTTGAAGATGAAAAGCAAGATATTCGTGAACAGAATATAAAAGAGTTCATTGAATGTCTTTGGCAGGTAAGATTTGTATTTGATAAATATGTAATCAAATGGATTGAAAGACCAGGCGAAAATGAAAAAACGTTACTTTTAACAACAACTGCAAAATCTCAAAAAGGAAATTCTTATTACTTTTCAAGGTCTTATAAAGAAAAAGACGCTTTATCAATGCTTCAAAGCGTATTATATTTTACATCAAACTATAATACCCAAATTTGGCTTACACCATTTTTATATTATCTTATTAATCAGGACACAGAAACACCTTTAAATCTTTTAGAACAAATAGATAATGAACTGTCTATTAGTAGTATTTCAGATAAAGAAACAACTTTTAGTTTATTAAATCAACTCATTGCAAATGAAAAAATAAATCTGATTGAATATTTGAATCAATATTTAGGAACTTCATTTAAACATTATTGGTTTCAAAAATTAGAATATATTATTTGGAAAAATTGGGATAAATTGAAAAATGGTGCAAATGAAAAGAATGATAGATTTAAAGAATATAGAATTACTTCAAAAAATTCGGTAGAACACATTTTTCCACAAAATCATGAATTTGGTCGTGAAATTAATAAAAATTTATTGAATAGTTTTGGGAATCTTGCACTTCTTAGTGTAAGTCAAAATTCTGCATATAGTAACCAAGACGTAAAGAAAAAACTTGTTGATTTCGATTATAAACAAACATTTGATTCATTAAAGTTAGCAATGTTTTTCGATAAATTAAGAAAAAAAGATTGGTCAGAGCAAATAATAATTGAACATCAAAATGAAATGATTAATGAAATATTTAAACACTATAATATTGATGATAAAGCACATAACATATTATAGCCGTCCATTGCATTTTTTTGTGGGCATTGTACGTAATCGAGCATTTGTACAAGAAAGTAGCTTTTTCGGTAACACGAACATTCTACTTTCAAAACCCACAAAAAAAGCAACGGCGGCTATAATTTTTCGTTATCGGTTATAAAAAAACTCGACAGACAATAAACCAACAATTGATTACAATGATGAAATAAAATTATATTTTTGCGGTGTTAAAATTTAAAC
>JASGCW010000225.1 GCA_030053945.1 Limnohabitans sp. | reverse complement strand
TCTGTGCTCCCGATAGCTATCGGGAGTGGTTATTTCTTCAAATATTTTTAAAAGCAAATGCCCTGTATTATTATAAAGCTGGTGATTTTATAATTTATTTACTAGAACAAAGATTGCAAAATCTCTGTGACTATAATTATCTATTTAAAATTTCTTAGTTTTTTTAAACAAAAACACTCTATATAGTAGAGTAATACAAAAAAACAACCATTAGTTAAAACACTATAAAAAAACATAATTTTTGTTAAAAAACAAATAAAAACAAAATAATAATTTTGAATAAATAAAAATTTATTAATATATTAACAAAAAAAACCAAACAACTGAAAACTCTATGAAAAAAACTACCTACTTTTTCAGCATTATACTTATGTGTATTGCTTTCCTCAAAAACACATCTATTTATTCCCAAAACAGAATAGGGATTAATACAGTAACGCCTAATGCCACACTTGACATTAATGGTGATTTAAAAATTAGAAATTTACCAACAGACAATTCAAATTCAGACTTCCTTACC
Source organism: Limnohabitans sp. (assembly GCA_030053945.1). Lineage (GTDB taxonomy): Bacteria > Bacteroidota > Bacteroidia > Flavobacteriales > Flavobacteriaceae > Flavobacterium. Next base: position 3,185 of record JASGCW010000225.1, on the reverse strand, counting down.
ATTGATGACACAGGGAACAAAATTGTAACCAAAAGATCTAGCACTCCGTTTTTTGTTGTAAATACAGTTCCAATTCCTATTTGCCGCTCTATTTCTATTGGATCTACGGGTTCATCTTCGATACCAATTCTAGGAACAACATATACTATTAATTGGCAAGTAATGGATAAAAATGTTGGAACTGGAGCAAATAACACTAGTAATGAAGGATCTCAAAAATTAATAGTAGAATACAACTTTAGTCCCAATTTACCATTTTCTCCTTCATTGATTTTTATTACACCATATAATAATTCAACTTACCCAGATACCTTTGACATCAACTATACCATAGCGAGCAACAACAAGTTAAGAGTAAATATAACTAGAGTTGACACATCATCTACAGACGATGTTTATAGTTGCTGGGGTGGTTCATTTTACTTCGACTTAATTCTTTTTAAATAACCAAACAACTACTTTATGAAAAAAATTACTAAAAGACTCATTATCTTAATTCAATTTTTTTGTCTTCCTACATTTTCACAAGTAGGAATAGGTACAAACGCTCCTACAGCCACTTTAGACATTAATGGAAATCTCGCTATTAGAAGTGTAGCTAACAACACTACAAACACTAGTGGATTAACCATTGGTGCCGACAACAAAGTGTATAAAACTGTTCTACCAGTCATTTTAGCATTTCAACGAATGCAAATTCCACCTTGTAATTCTATATCTGTTGGTAGTAGTGGTAGTTACACACAAGTTGCTGCTGGAGTAACTTATACCGTTACTTGGAACGTCCTTGTTAAAGATACAGGCACAGCAGCTAATTTAGCAAACAATGAAAAAGCACAAAAATTACAAGTAAGATACAATTTCTCTCCTGCCCTTCCTTTTACACCCACCGCTTTATTTATGACTGCAAATAGTGAAGTAGCATCTGATGGAAATACATTTTCACTTAACTACGCTAGTGTAACTTCTACCTCACTAACAGTTAACATTACAAGAACAGAAATGAATTCGGCAGAATCAATATCTAGTAACTGTTGGGCAGCTTCCTACTTTTTTGACTTAATGATTTTAAATCAATAAAAAATATAATAACCATAAACACTAAAAAAGTCAGCAAATGCTGACTTTTTAGTATCTATATACGAAATTACTCTTGAGTAACACCTATTTCATTTATTTCATCATCATTTCCAAATTCTTTTGGATTTGAACCGTATTGATTTGAACCTTGTTCACTATCTAAAACAGTAAAATATAGCATAATTAATCCCCCAACGTAAGGAACAAAACTAATTAAATAAAACCAACCACTCTTACCAATATCATGTAATCTTCTTACAGTAACTGCAATTGAAGGAATAATAATACCTAAAAATATAATTCCAAATAAGTAAAAAACTAAAGGCACATCATCACTATTTCCTGACAAGGAAATACCAATAACCACTATTATTAATATACTTACTATATTTATCAACTGAAAATTCCAATATTCTTTTCTTCTTGCCCTGCCATTAAAATTTGCATAGTTTTCAAATACTACCTTTTTCCACCAATCAATTGCGTTGTAATTTTCTTCACTTTTTCCCATAATTAATTTTATTAGTTAGTTATAACCAAATATAAATATACTGCTTTAGAAAGCCTAAATCAAAAAAAGAAACTTATTAACAATAATTTACTTTTTTGGAAAATTTCTTTGGATATTTCGAACTAATTCTTCTAGTCCATTTATTTTTAGTTCATACACAAGTCTTAATTGGTCTCCAAGTTGACCTTTAGGAAAACCTTTTTGTGAATACCAGACCACATAATATTCAGGCAAATCAATAAGGTAACGCCCTTCATATTTTCCAAAAGGCATTTTAGTGTGGGCTAATTTGATGAGAAGATCTTGGTTAGGTAACATTTCTAATTGTGTAAAATAGACAAATCGAAACTATAGGATGAAAATGTTGAATTGTGTCGTAATGCTAAAAATCCATTCAAATAAATTTTCATTCTTATGTAATCCAAATCAGCATATATTTTTTGACTAGATAATTTTAATAATTTTCCATTAATCCTTTTTTTATAAACTATAATATAATAATCATCATTAGATATATTCTTTGGTCTATCAAAATTATGAATACCATCTAAATCCGATTCTATTACTTTAGGCAAATCAGAATTTTTTTAAACTCTAAATCTTCCAATTGCAGCTTTAATGTTTTATCCATATTTCTTTAATCAATGAGGATTTCTTCTCTCGATTGGTATCAGATACGAAATATTTTGTTGACTCCTCGACTCTCTCATAGTGATGACTAATTACTGAACACTGTGTACTGCGACTGTAAACTGAATCATTTCCAATTAAAAACCACTTCTTTCTCAATATCAGGATGCAAACTTAATAAAACTGGACAAGTCATCGCACTTCGCTCAAGAATGGTTTTATTTTTATCTGAAGCAGCAATACTCATATTTAACTCAACAATAATTTTTGCAATTTTACGTGGCTCTGCTTGCATTATTTTAGTCACAGAAACTGTTGAATCTTTGACATCGATATCTAAATCTCTACACTTAATTCCCATTATAGAAACCATACAACTACCTAAAGCTGTAGCTACTAAATCTGTAGGTGAAAAGGCTTCACCTTTTCCGTGGTTATCTGTTGGTGCATCAGTTAAAATTTCGGTTCCAGATTGTAAATGAATACAAACTGTTCTTAATTCTCCTACATAGTTAATTTTTGATGTTGGCATTAGTTCGCTTGTTTTATGGTTAAATCAGTATCGTAATACAATATAAAAATTCCTTTATTTACAAAACCTCCATTTTGATTAGGAATATAATTAAATCTATTTTCTATCTGCTCAGAAGGCGTTGCAGTGAGAGTTTCAGTAAAAGATTTTTCCTGTGATAATCGTAACAAGGTATCAAAAGTCACATCGAAACCACGAATAGCAAAAGAATTTGGATATACTTTATTATGCTTTCTATAATTGCGAACAAAAATCGAAGCTTCAGGCGAATTATTATCTCTGGTCTGTGACGGATAATGTAACTTTAACTTAGTCAATCTAGTAATATCAATTTCTTCATAATCTAAGGCTTCATTTTCACTCAAAATAGTCAACTTGATATCAAAAAGCTGTTTTTGAAGACTTAACAAATTAGAGGTTATAGATAGAATC
>JASGCW010000224.1 GCA_030053945.1 Limnohabitans sp. | reverse complement strand
CTATGAACTTTTGTACTAAATTTGAACTTTAGTACTTTTTAATCCCCACCTTCGCCAAGCCCAAAAACGTTAGTGGCAAGCTTAAAAAACGACAAAAAATGGTAATACTTCTCGACCTTGACGGGACATTAACAGATACAGCTCACGAAAAATTCAAACCGTATAAAGACGGCTTAAAGGATTTTGACATAAACGAAATACCAATATTTTCAGGTGCTGTGGAATTTGTTAAAAAACTAAGTGAGAATGAGAATGAACATTTTGTTTTTATAGTTTCAGATAGTCATCCAAAGTATGTAAATAAGATTGCCAACGAAGTTTTTGGATTTACTATTAACGATAGCCCCTTTAGCCAAGTTATTTATCTTGCTGACAAACCTAATATTGAAAAAACATATAACCAATTAACAGCATTTGCACACGAACTAGACCCTCACGTTCCAATGATACATCTTCCTAATGATAAAGATGAATTCATTTTAATTGGCGACAGTTGGCTTGACATAGAACTCGGAAGAAGATTAAATATAAGAACGGTGTTAACACAGTTTTATAAAGCTACCAGCGTTGAAGAAAGAGATGGAATTGGACAAGACTGGAAACCGATTAAAATGGGGGCAACTTACTTTGCTAAAACATTTGAAGATTTAATTAAAATAATTCAAAACCCAATTAAAGAACTTTTATCACTTGAAGCAATATTTCAAAATGAAAATTCTGATAATATGGTAAGGTTTCTTTATCGAAATTATAACGGAAACTTCACAGCTTTTAGATGTTTAGCGAGACAAGACGATGGCGAGTGTGATAGGTTTGCACGAGCTGACAAATATTATCAGATTGACAATCCCGAAAGAAGCAAAGAACTTATTTCATTGTTAGCACAATCAGTATCTAACTACCTATCAAGAGTTGAGAAATTCCCACAATATCATTGGGATTATTTAACCTATGTATCAGACAAGAAAACAACAAGTCCGCCTAACAAAATGAAAGAGATTTTTGACCTTATAAATTCAGGGATTAACAAAATCAAAATTTTTGAATGGTCAGAAGATGTTGAAGGCAGTTTAAGAAACCAGCCTAACTATCAGACGAGAAGAGATTTTATTTCCAAATGTTTAAAAACAATTGAAGGAATTGAATTGAATGGCAAAAGCGTTATTGTTATAGACGACCAATTCACGTCTTCAGCAACTGCAAACGAAATCTCTCAACAGTTAAGAAACAAAGGAGTTAAAAACATACTATTTGTAGCCTTATTCTATTTAATTTTACCAATTGAAAGTAAATTATGTCCAAACATTATTAACGGACAAGTTTGTGGTAAACCATTAAAAATCAAAATCAATAAAAAGAACGGGAACAAATTTTATTCTTGCTTACCACCACAATATCGTGGAACAGGTTGCGGATATATTGAAAACATTGCGAATTAATGAAGGATAATAATAAAATAATTGGAATAATTGCCCTTTCAGCGCTGAAAGGAATTGGACCTGCTTTCGTAAAAAAAGTAGTTTCAAATAGCACATTTGAAAGCACCATCTTAATTCAAGAAATAAAAGAAATTACAACAGCTAATAATAAGCCGTTTGATGATGATACAATTTATGAAGCAGTTGAAAGTGCCAAAGAAATTATATACAACTGCAAAGAAGAAGGCATTTCAATAATTGAATTAACTAATAGCAATTACCCAAGATTACTAAAAGAAATAAAAGACCCTCCATCTGTAATTTACTGCAAAGGAAATCTTGATTTACTTTACAACAAAACCGTTTGCATCATTGGAACAAGAGAACCGAATGACAATGCTGTGAAAATTTCAGAAAGAATTGGCTTATTTTATTCAAATACAAGTTGGGCAATCTGCAACGGACTTGCAGAAGGAGTTGACAATTTTTCTATTAAATCAAATGACAAAATTCATAATAAAGTTATTGGCATTTTAGCAGGCGGACTAAACTATAACACTAAAAAAACACTACTTAAAAAGACTGCTGAAAACGCTGAAAAGACTATTGAAAGTGGCGGTCTTTTAATTTCAGAAATGCCACCAGGCAAAAAGGAAGACACTTTTACCATTGTAAAATCTTGCAAAATTCAAGCAGGTCTTTCTAACGGACTAATTTTAATTCAAAGTTCATTAGACGGTGGTTCACGTTTTACGACAAAATCTTTTTGCGAAACTCAAAGACCAATTGCCGTTATAAATCCTGTTCAGGCTGACTTTGACTTGCCGTCTTATAACGCAAACAAAGAAATTATTCTTAACAGCAAAAAGGGACTTTCTAAATTCACAGAATTAAAAGAAGACAAAATACAGACATCAAAAATCTTTGTAATCAAATCAAAAGACGACTACACAGAATTTGAAAATTTAATGACCAACAGACAAAAAAATATTGAGCAAACAAACACAACATTATTCGGTTGACAGAAGAAAGCCAGCCACTAACAGCGGTTTGGCGTAATGGCGAGTTCAGTGCTCCGCAGACACATTTGTGGTTAATCAAAGATTGGTTCTCCGCATCAACATTTTTGCTAAAAATCCCACACACTTCCCAAACCCCAAACCCTTAGCCATCATTGTGGAACGACACCGATAACATTGAACATATAGAAAATGATACAAAATTTACCGCCTTAGCAGTCATGAAGCCCTAGAATTGATATATTTATCAAAATAAATAATATTTATTGTATATTTTACCGCCATAGCTGTAATAAAAATAATATTTACTATCTTTTTTTTACTTTTTTATGATTAAATTGTTTGTTTTTACCGCCAAAACAGTAAAAAATGAATAAATTTAATTTAGGTGCTTTTGTAAAAGACCATCGTAAAAAAGCAGGGCTTACACAGATAGCCTTAGCTAATTTAGCTGGAGTAGGTAAGACGACCGTTTTTGATATAGAAAAAAACAAAGAAACGATTCGATGGAAAAGTCTTATGGCGGTGCTCCAAGTTTTAAATATTAAATTGGATTTCAAAAGTCCATTAACAAAATAATTATGAGAATAGCAATCGTAATGGTTCATGGAAATATAGCAGGAATATTAACTGAACTATCATCGGATGAATATCATTTTGAATATCAAGAAAACTATGATGGAGAAGCCGTTTCATTAACGATGCCTTTAAAACATAAAAAATATGAATACAAATCGTTTCCCCCTTTTTTTGAAGGTTTATTGCCAGAAGGTGTTATGTTAGATGGTTTATTAAAGATTGCTAAAATTGATACAAAAGATTATTTCTCGCAACTTATTGCAACAGGAAACGATTTAGTAGGTTCAGTAAAGGTTAAATTGATGGAAGATGAATAGATAAAGACTATCAATGCCTGAAACAAAAAGTAAAAGATTACAAAAAAACAATGTAACTTTTTATGACATTAAACGACTTTAAAGAAGAACTTAAAAATTGGAATCTTACAAAATACAAAGCAATAAATTTTTCTATTGGAATTTTGGCTTTACTTATCTATGAGTTGGTTGGACTACCAATTTATCGACCCAGTATCTACAAAAACAAAATAAATGATTTTCATATTGCCGACACTTTGGGCAATACCTTTGGAACCTTTACAACAATATTTTTCTTAATTGCAATTTTATCCAACGACACCTCAAAAGGGAACTATTTAATAAAACTTGTGTCAATGCCTGAAATAGGTTGACCGTTTTTAAGAGTTTATTTTTATTAAATT
>JASGCW010000223.1 GCA_030053945.1 Limnohabitans sp. | reverse complement strand
AAAAAAAACTATTGACGGTCATTAGAAGATTAAAGCCTATTGAACTTTTTGGGTTGAAACATTTCCAACGCTATAAAATCTATCTGGCAGATTTACAATACTGCTAATTATAGTTTCTGTATTCATTTCAGATTATTTTATGAGTTGAGTACCGCCACTATTTAATCTATATCCCTTACCTATCATATAATCCAATTCTTTTCGGAAAGCACCTGAAACTTTATTTATGTCTAAAACTGGATTAGATAAAATTATTTTATCGCCACGCATTATCATCCTATCCAAAAACTGTGTATTTGCACCCCACTGTTCTGCAGCACTCATTTTGTTCCAAATATTTGAAGGGATACTAAATCTTTTTGCTCCTAACTCTCCTGCAAGATTTATATAGTCGGGATATTTACCTAAAACGGATGCCCCCCCTTAGCGGCAACTACTGTACTAGTGGTAACAGCTACTTCTGTACTTGCACCAAAAACTTTACTCCAAGCCCAGCCAAACGCTTTGCTAATGGCTTTTCCCGCCCCGTCAAGAGCAAGCATTTCAAGAGCAAATTCTTCAGACTGAGCTCCCCTTAATTCTGGTTTTTGATTATAACCTTTTGCTTGTAAACTCTTCTGATACTCACCTTTTTTATATTGGGTTACGTTTCCATCTTTATCCTTTTTAAGACTAGAACCACTTTCTCCACTTTTTGTCTCTGAAACTACATCAAAATTATCATTTGTTTTTGTTACACGAAATGATTTTGATTTTTCATCTACCTGTACGATATCAGGTGTATTACCCAACACGTCATACTAAGGAGAGCTGGGGCGTATCTTTTATTCTATGGTTTCGTACGGTATTAAAGAACCATCACTCAGAACATTTCGGTATATGTAATAATAGCCAGTACCATTTCTTTTCTTTTTAATCATAAATTTTGAAGTTGTAAAAATTTTCGCATAGTGGGTAATTGGTTCTCCATCAAAAGCACCTATTTTCCTAACTTCAATTCCGTCATCATAAAAGTATGGATTTTTTATATCTTCATCGAATACGACATTATGGTCTTTTAGCAGAATAATCTTATTATAAGAATCTTCAACCAAAAATCCTTTAGGCATTAAAGCATTACTGCTTTTATAATCTTGCATGCCTAAAATAAGCCTTACTCCCTCCAACGGTATATACTCGCCAAAAACATACATAGTATCGTAGTCAACCTTAAAAAAATCTTTTAAGTCAATGTAACAAGTGTCGCTGTTTTCAAAAATACACTTGTTTTCTATATACGAGTAAAACTCATTTTTTTTATTACTATTACATCCTAACAATAGAAGCAATGCAATCACAAATAAAATACTATTTTTTTTCATTTTTTGTTTTATTCATACCATCTTGACCCTTCTTATCAATTTCTTTTAGGGCGGTCTCATACTGGCTCGTTGTTAACTTTGTTTTTTGAACTTTATACCCGTCTTCTTTATTACCAGTCATAGTATAAAGTCCATTCTTATAGTACTCTGTTACTACTGCTTTAACGGTAGTAATATTGTCGGCATCTTTATTTTGCTCACCTATCATTCTACCAATTTTATTATTCAGTAGGTCAATCGTCCTATCTGCATCTTCTTTAGCTATGTCCTTAATTGAAGCTGGATCATTTTTGAAGATACGCTGATTCAAATCTACATTAGTCTTGGTTTCATGAGCATTGCCAATTCGTGATGCTGCTTTTGCACCCATATCTTGCGTTAATAATGCTTGCCACAGTGTGTGACGAATAGCATTTTGCACACCTCCTACAACATTTTTTACGCCAATTGCTTTGCCTATATTAACTTGAAAATTTGTTGCTATATCATTATGATTTGTAATGAACGGTCCATTTACTTTAAAGGCATTAACTGGATGTCTCATGCTGTAACCAACTGTACGAACTGCATCATTCCCCTCACTCTTTTCCATTATCCTAGATAAGCCAAAATAGGCAGCAGTTATTATTGGTATTATCGGAAACTTACCATCAGGGTCCGCAAACAAAATTGGATTGTTATTAAAGGCTGCATATTCACTAATTCCAAATGTAGGCTCTGGGTCTAATTGCCATCTTCTGCCAATCCTTGTACTATATCCATAATCTCCAAATGCAAGGTGATTACCTATACCTGCAACCTCATTATCCTTTTCGTGCCCATTAAACCCAAAACGATAATTATCTTTTTCGTCGCAGATGGTGACGAGTACATCGCGTGGGGTGTATTCACTCAGAATATGTAGTGTCGCTCCGTAAGTGACTACTGATAAGGGTACAAGAATGTGCGGAAGCCCTGTGCTTTTTCCGTCTGTCCCTTGTCTCTTTTTTTTATTTTCGTTTTGATTTTAAGGGTTAGCAAATATAAAAAGGACGGGTGACACCGCTTTCTTTTTTTCCTGTTTGTTTTTGAACATCACTAACTCTGAAACATTACCCGTCGTCTTAAATACTGACCTATCAAAAATGCAAGTATGGCTACTAAAAAAATCCATTGATTGTATTTTATTAGCCAATAGACAAAAGGCGAACTGATTATTATCCATTCTAAAGCTAATTTATAATTTGTATATCGTGGCTCTCTATTAAAGCTGAATAATAGAACATCTAACAAAGCAATTACAACAAAAAATCCTATCCAAAAAACAGAACCATAACCCACTACTGAGTAAGTTGTACCAAATAATGCTTCACTAAAGGTAAATTTATCTTTAATAATTGCACTAATGAACCCCGCAACATATATGGCAATAAATATTGATACAACATTTATCCAATTAGTCAGAACAATTTTTATTACTTCTTTCATTATTCCTCTTGCTTTTGAGTTGGTTTTTCGATGAATTGTTTGTTCCAATCGTCAATACTATAAGTTTCGTCTCCTTTCTTAACTCCTGTAAAATTACCTTTCTTATCTGTAGTTATACTAAAATTAAATTTTGTTATTGGTCTTTTTGAATTCTCGCCTGGTAATTCGGTAAAAGGTCCAGTATTTTTACCAACTCCCGAACCAATTTGCCCAACGCCAATAATTACATTCTGTCCACTTGGGTCTGAAATAAATGCCTCTGTGCTTGGGAAGTTATCGCCTGTAATAGTCCCACTTATATTTAGAGTTCCTGCTTTCTTATTTTCAGTAATTGAAAAATTGGAAAATATATCAATATTAGGCGTAATTGCTTTAGGTGTTAGAGGATTACCTGCTGCAACGTGAGTTCCAAAGCTAAATGTTTTGTTATCACCATTCTGTTCAATTGTATAATCGCCATTGAAATTAACTTCAGGTGTCGCAGTTCTTTGGTTGTGTGGACTACTTGTTTTGAAAGATGGGCTACTCCAAGCTATGGTTTTAATATGAGCTTTATCTGTATCAAAATTGATTTTCTGATGAACCCTTGCTGTTTTGTCACTAGTTGAATAACCTCTATCATCACCGTGAAAACCATATCCAAAAGACTTAAAAGGAGCAAACCCTCTAATTGTAATTGGATAAGGTATTCTTCCACTTGGGTCTATAAACATAATAGGGTTATTCTTGAAAACAGAATATGAAGATAACGAAGGCATTGAAGAAATTTCAGGGTCAACATTCCACCTTCTACCTAGTCTTGTGCTATATCCATAATCTCCAAATGCAAGATGATTACCTATACCTGCGACCTCATTATCCTTTTCCTGTCCGTTAAAGCCGAAACGATAATTATCTTTTTCGTCGCAGATGGTAACGAGTACATCGCGTGGCGTGTACACAG
>JASGCW010000222.1 GCA_030053945.1 Limnohabitans sp. | reverse complement strand
TTGCATAACGTTTTGCAGCTTGGCGAAGTGGCGGATTTTGAAGCACTTACTTTCAATTTAGCACTGAACTTCATTAGAAAACCAAATGTTCAATTTAGCACTGAAGCCGTCATTTTGCCAAACGCCTGTTAGCCGTAGTTATTCTTTTTCGTAATTTTCTATCTGCGGTTGTGTTGTGAATTCATTAATTAATAGATGTTTTGTCGCCTCGTCAAGTTTTTTATAATCTACCTTTGCTTTCACATATAAAATTTCTTTTTCTTCTTCTTTTTCAAATATTTCCTCCTTTTCTTCTGGTGCTGAAAGGAGTTTAACACTGTTACCTTTGATTATATGTTCTGTTACAAGTTTTGTCACTTCGTCAATTTTCTTTTCTAAAGCCTCTTGTTTCTTAACTTTTTTTGTTTGCTTTTTTAATTCTTCTCTAACAGCAATCCTTACATTTTCCAACAATAGCTGCTCCATTTCTTCCTCACCTTTTATCAGTTTCTCATTTCCTCTAAACGATTTAGATAATGTTTCTTGAATTACTGTCTTATATGCTAAATATGCAGCATAAACTTCAAAGCCTGTTTTGAAAAGATCAAGTAGTTTTTCGCCAACTTCAAAAATTAAATTTAAAACAACTTCTATAGAACCTTGGTCTATTTCAATAATTTCAAAAGGTTTTGGTGTTTCCTCAGAAATAATTTGCTGATAAATAAACAAGCCTCTATCCCAATTTTTCAATTCAAATGATAGAAGTTTAAGGCTATTGTATGATTGTTCATTATTGAATATGATTGCAAATATTGCGTTTGTCTCCGTTTGTAAATCTGAATAATCCTTTGACAAAAATGGTCTAACGGTGATTGAAATTTTGTCAAGTTCCGCAATGTTTGAATTAACTCTTGCTTGAAGTTGTGTTATAATTGAATTTAAAGTGTTGTATTGACTACCTGGGTCGGGAAAATTTTGCCCTTTCAAAGTTGTTAGTTGTTTCAAAAAAGTGTCATCAGTAAATGGTTTTTCTTTATTTACCAATACTTTTTCAAGTAGTTCTGGAATTTCCTCTTTTTCGAGGTTTTTAAATTCAGCAAAAAGTTTGTCCGTCAATTCTTTAAGTAGAACAAGATTGTTATTATTGTTTTGAATAGTTACAAGGTAGTCCTGAAGTTTTGATGAGAAACTTTCTTTCCCAATTTTGTCTTTTATGAAGTCTATGAGTTCAATTATTTTTCTTACTGTCATATTAGTTTGTTTTTCTTGTTGTCTTGGTTTTTGTAATTACGGCTAACGTGAGCATCTGCGCCTGTGCCGCCCTGCGTTGGCTTTGTGCATTGGGCATGGGCGGCATAGGCGTTGAGTGCATTGTTAGCGGCTTTTTTACATTTTTAGAAATATTTTAGACATTGTCTCTTCATCTATTGCTTCCATATCAACCAATTTTAACGACTTTACCATTTGAAGTGTACTTGTTTTGTAATGCTTAAAATGTGGGGTTTGCAAATGTGATTCGTAAGACTCCTTGTTTTTATAGATTTCCAATATTCTGATTTCAGTTGGGTTTTCCTTCTGAAACATTGGATAGATTGAAATGACCCCTGATTCTAACCTTACAGAAGCCTCTGCTTCTTCTTTTAGTATTGAAATATATTCTTTTAGGTAAGCCGAATCTATTTCTATTTCCGAGATTCTTATCATCATATCCCCCGATTTTTTGGCATTATTATTTTGAACATCCTGGTTACAAGAAGTCACAATGAAGCCCAGAAACAGTATGTATATCCACTTCATTTTGAGACTATTTTTTTAATTTTTTAAGTGTATATGGTTCTCCCGGTGCCAAGACCACAATCCGTTCGGGATTTGCCACCAATTTTTTCAACTTCTCCGGGTCTCCATTAAATGGCGGAAAATCAGGTGCATCTACTGAACCCCAATGATGTAATAAAAGAGGCGTATTCGGATAAGCATTTGCCAATTTTACAGCACCTTCCAATGTGAAATGCCATTCACTATCGGAAAAATCAAACAGTATAGCATCAGGTGTTGGCATTTTAAGGTGTTCGGGCATTAGGCGTGAATCACCAGTAGCCCAAATATTTCCGTCAGGTGTTTCAATCCAAAACCCTGTACAATCTTCTTGTTTCCAATATCGCCCTTCGTTCATTTCAGGATAGGCGTTTTGCCAAGCATGGTCGGCAGGTGTTAATGTAACTTTTACCTCACCGATTTTGAATGCTCCTCCGATATTGTGTCCAAAAGAGGATAAATTTTGATTCTTCATTAATGAATCAACATAAATGGTGGAGTGAAATTCCTTTGTTACAGATTTCAAATCGGCACACGTTGGTCTGCTATAATGGTCATTGTCACTATGGGTAACTAAAACGGCATCCAAATGGGACACTTCTTTGGATTTGATTGGGAAATCAATCATGACTGGCATATCAAAACCTCCGAGCAATGGGTCAATCATAAAAGTTGTACCCCGGCTATTGATTAAAAACCCCGCCATGCCCAACCACCTTACAGTAGTGTTTCCTGTTTCCCCAAATGCTTCTTTTCCAAAGGGTTGAGTAGGAGGGGCTTTTGCTTGGTATTTTTTTTCCGTACTGGTTTCGTTGTCAGTCGAATTTCCTTTTTTCGCCGATTTGCAGGCAAATGCCATTATTGCTATTCCAAGAACTAAAAGTATTTTATTCATCTTTCCTTTTTTTATTTGATTTGTGGTTTTTGTTTTTCTCTGCTTGCCGCTAACGTTTGGCAGCTACCCGAAGGGCGGGACTTTTACCACAAAACTTGATTTGAAAAATTAATGTTTGATTAACCACAAAACTGTCTTTGGAACACGAAACCCCGCCTTTTGGGTAGGTGCTGTTAGGCACAGTTTTAACTATTGCTTCCTTCATCCTTTCCTGTCTGAGGAGATGCTATTGAAATTAAACTGTCCTTTAAAAATATTGACCCTTTCTGTTCTAAAGATTTAATGGCAAGATTAATTTCGTCAAAATTGTACTTTTTTGCAGACCTTGAATTTTCAATTGCATGAATAATCCCCTCAATGCTTGAAATCTTAATTCTTAACATAATAGATGAAATAATGGTTTCCAATTGCTCCTGATCAGTTTGAGCCGAGTCTCCCGAGCTAATAGGCGGTCCTAAAAATTTACTTTGCATAGCTTCATAATTACTCTTCATTAACCCGAAAGTGTCAGAGTAGAATTTATCAAAGAGAGCCTCAATTTTTTTTGTATTATTCTCAATTCCCCCAGCTACTCTTTGAGTGTCCTTATTTGCAATATCAGACCATCTATAGAACAGAATAGATAAAACAATTGCAACAATCGCCAAAATTATGGAAGCTATTGAAGATATTAATGAAAATATATCGAAGGTTGTAAGACTTGTTTCCATAATATTTTATTTAAATGCGTTATCGTGTAACCATGTATAACCTTTTTCATTAAAGCCTTTTCCAGCCCATTCGCTTCCAAATCGAACAATGAGTAATTCGTCATTCGCGTCAATATATTGTCCTAAGTGGTCGCGAATTTCTGCCGCACTTTTAGTCGATTTGATAATCCATGTCGAGTCGAGGTGATGCCACCAAGTCCCATAACTTTTAATTTGCTCTATCAATGGATTATAGTCTTGACCAGGCGAGTTCAGGTCATAGCAAACCATAAATAAATTACTTGCCATATTGCTTATTTATTATGTTCATTTTTTGTCTTTGTCAAAATTGTGCCTAACATCTACTTATACGAACTTTAGTTCGCATTTTTTTAATTAATGTATAT
>JASGCW010000221.1 GCA_030053945.1 Limnohabitans sp. | reverse complement strand
GAATAGGGTCAAAATCATTGATTAATGCACCAGGAGGTAATGCAGATATAAATGGTGCAGGACATTTGAGTTGTTATTTTTATAATTCAGAGTTGATATATTCAAACTTGGAAGGCATAACAGGTTGTCAATTTCTAGACGTTAAAAGCCAAATTGGAAATAATTTATTTGGTATCCAAAAAACAAATATGAAAAATGTATATCAGTTTGTTAATGCAAAATCTGTTAGTAATATTGTTTTGTATAATAGTAGTGGAGTCAGGATAAAATCTACCAATCATTTTAATGAAGCAACTATTGATTATCCATTAAACGAACTCTCTTTGGGTATATATTTTGTGGCTGTTTTGACTAGTGAAAATGAAAGAAAAGTTTTTAAAGTTTTGATTGATTAATTTATGAAAGGTGTGTTAAAATACATTTTTTAAATATGTGTTGAGTTAATATCTTTAATTATGTAATAAAAAAAAAAGGATAGTTTTGAAATCTATCCTTTTTTAATTCGATGTCTAAAAAGTTATAATTAACTTTTTAATTATGTTTTTTTATTCTTTTAAATTTATTGGTTTTCTTCAAAAGTTTGATTTTCGGATATATGAGATTTTCTTACATTGATAACATTATTGTTGCTATCTACAACAAATGCAACAAATTCTATGTTTTCTTTAACAATTGATGAAGGAACATCTATATTAAAGTTCTTTTCGTAAATATTTCCTTGAGTGGTGTTGTTTATTGCGTCTCCTGTGATATTTGTTAAACATCTTCTAAGTACGTGATTGTGTTCAAAATCATCTATATCTTGACCATTATTTATATAATCTAAGTAATTTGATTGGTGGTAAATTAATTTACTTTCTAGTAGATAAATAACAAGTTTAAGGTTGTTATATGACTCTTTGAATTTTGTTTCAATTTTTAAATTAATTGTAGTGTTACTAGAGGTTGAATTAACAACAAATGAGTTTATTGAAATACCTAAACCACAGTTTTCACTTGTCATATTGATGGGTTGAGGAAGATTTGAAGCCTCAGGATAATTCCATGTGGTTATTCTGTTTAGTTTTGCTTTAGGTAATGAGAAGTTTGCATTAGAAGGTTCTACTAAAGTTTTTAATGCCGTTATATCAGAAAAGCGAAAAGGATCTGCTCCGTCATGAACAGCTACTGGAACGATTTTGCTGGTTTTTTCTTTAGCTTTATCAATAGCATAAACAACACGAAGACAGTTTCCGCACCAAGTTCCTGTAAAATCTTCGATTAATACATTTTTTTTAAAATACCCAGGTTTAGGTGGTTGGTTTGATTCGATTGCAACTTCATTTTCTATCAAGTTGGTTTTGTAGCAACTTGTAAGTAAAATAGCTGTAAAGAGGATAATAGTTTTGTAGATTCGCATATTAAAAAAATTTGAGTGGCAATTTAATAAAAAATATAAGAAAATGTTAATTTTCTTATATTTTTTTTTATGTTTGTAAAAAAAACATTATGAAGAAAATTATTTTATTATTTACGGTAATGTTATTGTCAAAGTCAATAACATATGCGCAATCTGGTTTGCCATCTTTAGTTCTTAATGATTTAGAGGGGAAAAAAGTAAATTTGTCTAAAGATTTTTTAGAGAAAGATAAGATTTATATTATGTCTTTCTGGGCTACATGGTGTGCGCCTTGTATAGCTGAATTAGACGAAATAAATGATGTTTATGCTGATTGGAAAAAAGAATTGAATGTTGAAGTTATTGCGGTCTCAATTGATGATGTGAGAACTCAAAAAAGAGTAAAACCTTTAGCAAATGGTAAAGGTTGGGAGTATAGAGTTTTATTAGATACAAATCAAGATTTTAAAAGAGCTTTGAATATTGTTAATCCTCCTCATACAATTGTAGTGAAAAACGGAGTTATTTTGCATAGTCAAAATGGTTATTCGCCTGGTTCAGAAGAAGTTTTGTATAAAAAAATTAAGTCCCTTTAAAATAAAATGAATTTTACTAAAAAAATATTATTATTCCAATTACTTGTCGCTTTTCAATCCTTTGCACAAGAAAGTAATCATCAATTTCATGCAGGTTTAGAATCCAATGGTCAATGGTATATAAACGATAACGGGTTAAAGGATAAATTTGGCGAACCAACTATTCAACCTGAGAAACCGCTTAGGTCAAATACTTATTTACTTCTAAATTATTCTTATAAACGTTGGAATTTTGGTATTCAAGGTGAGAGCTATCAAGATATGGCATTGCTTAATATGAATCCTAAATATTATAAGAATGGTATTGGTACTTATTTTGCTCAATATAAGGGTGATAAGTTTGATGTGACTTTAGGATACTTTTATGAGCAATTTGGTAGTGGATTACTTTTTAGAACATGGGAAGATAGAACATTAGGTATTAATAATGCTTTGAGAGGTGCAAGAGTTAATGTTAGACCATTTTCATTTATGACTATTAAAAGTTTGATAGGAAGACAAAGAACGGGGTTTGATGTAACAGATAATCATATATATGGTACTGATGCCGAGATAGATTTGGCTGATATCTTTAAATTCAAACAAACTCAGTTGTCTTTTGGTTTAACTTATGTAG
Source organism: Limnohabitans sp. (assembly GCA_030053945.1). Classification (GTDB taxonomy): domain Bacteria; phylum Bacteroidota; class Bacteroidia; order Flavobacteriales; family Flavobacteriaceae; genus Flavobacterium. Next base: position 1,235 of record JASGCW010000221.1, on the reverse strand, counting down.
GACGTGATGAAGCTTCGCCTTTTGAGAGTGATAAGTTTAATACTAAAACTACTAATGCTTACGGAGCAAGGGTAAGTTTTAATAATAATGGATATTACTTTTCTTCGGAATTAGATTACAAAGCAAATGATATTGTTGTGCAGCAATTTAATCAAGTAGAAGATAATTTAGTTAAACCAGGATCAGGACTTCTAGTTAATTTTGGTTATTCAAAAAAAGGCTTTGGTTTCGATGCTACATTTAGAAGAATTGAAAATATGGATTTCTTTTCTGAACGTGCTGCCAAAGGAAATAACTTTAATGATAAGATTTTAAATTTTGTACCTAGTTTAACAAAGCAGCATCATTTAAGTCTAGCTAATATTTATGTTTTTCAAGCACAACCTGGGGTTATGATTGATAAAGACTTAGTGAAAAATGGTGAGATTGGAGGACAAGTTGATATTTTTTATGATTTCAAAAAAGGTACTGCTTTAGGTGGTAAATATGGAACAAAAGTAAGTGTTAACTTTTCTAATTGGAATGCTCTACCTGGAGACTTTTATGTTAACAATCCTCAAAATTATGGGACCAAGTTTTTTGGATTAGGTGAAAGATATTTTACAGACGGTAATATTGAAATCACAAAGAAAATAAGCAATAAGTGGTTAACTGTATTCAGTTACATTAATCAGTATTATGATAATAAATTGATAGCAAGTCAAAAAGGACAGATTAGGACTCATATTGTTGGTGGTGAAGCGACTTATAAGTTTAATTCTAAAACTTCAATTAGAGGAGTTGCAGAACATCTTTGGGCTGATTCTGATAGAAAAAATTGGGCTAGTGCTTTATTAGAGTTTAATTTAAACTCTAAAATATCATTCTTCGTTTCTGATATGAATAATTATGGAAATGATGATGAGAACTTGAGAATGAATCACTATTTTAATGGTGGTATGGCTATACGAAAAGGTACTACAAGATTAGGTATTAATTTTGGAAGACAAAGAGGTGGTCTAGTATGTGTTGGTGGAGTTTGTAGAATGGTTCCAGAAAGTTCTGGATTAACAATAAATTTAAACACATCTATTTAAATTTTAAGATTTGAAAAATATAAAAGAGGTTGCAATTTTTGCAACCTCTTTTATATTTTATCAAACCAAACGTTATTTTTCTATGATTTTTCCTTGGTAATAATTAGGGTCTGCTGAAAAACTAACCCAACACAAAATACTATCTTTTTCCTCTAAAAA
>JASGCW010000220.1 GCA_030053945.1 Limnohabitans sp. | reverse complement strand
GCACACCCGAACTATCGTAACTCCAAACAACTCTTGAAAGAATATCTAGTTTTTTGCGAAGGAAGATGTCAAAATAAGGCATAAACTGTGTGGCTGTCATTACATAAAAACTACCATTGGTTTTTAGTTTTTTGATGCAGAGGTCAAGCCATTCATAACACCATTCTAAATAAACTTCTTCTGATGCCCATTTTTCTATATGTCCGTTGAAGTTTTTACCAATGTTGTAAGGTGGGTCAGCAAAAAAAAGGTTAACAGAATTGTCTGCAACCTTTGTCCTTAAAGCCTCTAAAGCGTCACCGTGAATTATTTTATGATTGTCTGTTCCAAATATTTCCATTGCCAAGAGATTTTGCTAATCTATTTAGGTGAAATAATCATTGTCAAACAAAAATCATCATTAAACTTATTATAAAAGTTCTTACAAACTAAAAAACGCTGACCTATCGTTATTTATTACTGTTTGAATACAATCAATTAATATCAACATTATGCTATAGGCAAAACCTTTACAATGGTAATCTCTTTTATTTATCCTTTGCAAGAAGACCTACAATAGCTAAAGCTGCTAAACCACCAAGAATCCAAGCCGCAGTACTGTCATTCTGCTTGGTATTATTTACTGGTACTTGATTATTAGTAGAAATATTTGTTCTAATTTTTTCAATTGCTATTTCAGGTCTAAATCTATTAAATAACAGTACATTTCTGTTTGTTTTTAATGGAGGAGCAATATCAACAGAATCCTCAACTAATAATAAGGCTGGAATTTTGCGTTTTATTGCTACATTCCATTCGGCAAAAACTTGATTATTTGAGTGTCCTGTTTTTGTAATTATACCTATAAATAAATTTGAGTTACTTAATTGAGAAGACGTCTCAAAGTCCAATGAATTATCGTAAACTTTATAGTTAGAAACTATTGAAAACCCTTGCTCTCGCAATTTGCGTGATAAAATTGTTAGAATGTATTGCTCAGAATCATTTAATGAATATGAAATAAATGCTTTCATTTTAAAATATTTTTAAGTCTTGCTTCACGTTGTTTTATATAGTTGTTGTAACTTGGAAAAAACTGTTCCACTAGCTTGTCTATCTCATTTATTCTTTTTTTAAAAACTTGGCCATCCCAAATTTCATAACTATAGTTTGCCCAACATCTTGTTCTAAAGTCTTCAAACATCTTACTTACATTAGAATGAACTCTATTCTTGACTACTAATAAATATCCGTCAGCCCTATATTGGTGTATTTTGTTCGCTCTACCAAACTTGCAGTTTGGTAGTGGTATTTTATTGCCTTTGGCAATGTATTTTGTTGCAGAAGCAATCGAGTAGCTATAGCGTAACTTTTTAGTTTCGCTATAGCTGAGATTTTTTATGCAATTGCAGTAGAAATAGTATCCCTTGCAGCTTGCTGTCCCCCGATATTTCTTCGCATATCTCTTTTTGTAAATGCTATGAGGTTACTAAGTTTTGGCGTAAAGTCTGTACCTTTTGCAAGTTTTTCCCACTTCAAGAAATTGTTTAAGTCATCATTGTATTTGGGCTCACAAAAAACAGAGTCTTCATTTTCTTTAGTCATATATTCATCAATTACATTTAATGCTGCATCTGTCAATTGTTTTGCTGCATTACTTTCAAAATCAGAAAATATTTTGATTACAGAAGCTGAAATATTACTAAGTGAGGTTTCGATTGCAGAATGCGACATACATTCTTTGAGTAATTCAACAACTACAAAAATGAATAAATATCTCGTTTGTCCTCTCGTTGATTTTTCTGCACCTCTACCAAATTTTATTTTCTGAGCGAGTTTTTGAAATAGATATGAAGCATAAAGATCTTTAATGCTAAATGAATCACTCTCAATAATTCGTTTAAAAATACTACCACCTGGCGAAAAGGGTGGATTTTTTCCATAAGCATAACCTGGTTCATTTAGCCAACCTGCACCATAATTTTTTAAGAGGTCAAAAGCGTTTGCCCAATCATCAAAATTCTTTGCAGTAGGATTTGTTCTTTGCAAAGTTTTCTGACTGTCCCAACCGCCACGTTGGATTTCAAGAAATATGTTGTAGGCGTTTCCTATTTCTTTTGCCCAAATTTTAAAGTTGCTTTCAAGAGCAATAAAATCTTTTTGTCCAACCGCATTTTGACTGTTTGTATATCTAGTTGTATTTGTTAGAAGTTCTTCACCATTTTCGCCAACTTTCACAACTTTCACTACAACAATACCTTTCTTTAGTCGGTTTTTCCATTCTTCAAGTTCAGGATTTGTTCCCGTCCCACCCGCTTCAAGTTTTTTATAAAGAGTTTCCCAGATTGTTCTTGTTGTTTGGCAACCATTTACTACATAAGGCTCAGTTAATTCATACTTGTCGCTTTCTAGTAATTTAAAATCCTCAACTACTATTGTAATACCATTATTGTAAAGCCCAAATCGTTCCGGGTTTTCTCTGATTGTTTGAGCAATACCCGAATTAACTTTTTTTCCTGAACCTAAAAACTTACGAACATTTTTCTCATAAATCAAATCAAGGTCTCCTGTTTCTGATTTGTAATCTTTTAGAAATTGATAGAGATTATTAAGTTTAACTGAACCCACCAATAAGTCATTACCTGAGGGAACAAGATTCGCAATAAAGGGAAGGTTATATTTTTTGTATTGTGAAAGATTTTCAACTACTCTTTGATATATGTTTTCAATTGAAACTGCTTCCGTGTCAAACATATTTCCGAGCCTTGCTTTTCCAAAAGTTTTAACATCATTAAGCACTCTTTTTTCATCTTCTGATAATACGCCACTAGTAGCAAAGACCAAAACTAATTTATCTTTTGATGATGCAGAAGCTCTAAATATTTGCAAACGCTCAAGTAAATCATTAGCTAATGAAGAAAGACGTTTTGTTTTTCCGTCAATCGTTTCGATTACCTTTTGAGCTTCTATTAGAAGCGTATCCTTTCCTGCAAATGCAGAACCATATTTGCTTTGTATAAGATACCAAGTATCACCTTCACTTGCATTGTCTTCAGAGATATCACCTCGTTGCAAATAAGCAATGTCAATGCCACCATCGCCACTACCATCACAAAAAATAATATCATCTGTGTATTCATTAAAGTCAAGCCATTGCATAACGAGTTTTTTAGAAAACCGGTTACCTAGCTCAACAGTAGAAGGGGTGCCGTCAGTTATTTCTGCGAGCCAATCAGTTTTGAAATCATCAAATGAAATCTTAATTTGGTCTGCCATTATTTTCTTTTTAAGTTTAGAATAGTTAGATTCTGTTTCAAAATACTCTTTTCGTTTTTCGTCTGGCTTTAATTTAAATTCTTTTTTGTAACCTCTAAGACCCAAAACTTCCTTAAAATAATTCTCGCCATAATTATCAATAATTGATTTATAAGTTGGAAAGTTTTCTGGTCTTTTAGCACTCCGATATTCATGTATTGTTGCTATTTTATTGCCTAAACACCATTCTTTTATTACGCTTGCATTTTCTATAAGAATCTTTTCAACTTTTTTATTAATTCCATTACTATCAAAGAAATATTTCCCAAAATTTTTGCCTGTTCTTTCTAAACACAATGCATTTAGATTATCAAAACTTGGTGTTTTTATTACATTTAGTTTCTTGCTTTTTTTAAAGTCTTCTATTGTCTCTATCTCTAAATCGGTAAAAGCTTGCCTCACTTCTTCTAGGCTAACTTGTGAATTAACAATGTCTTTTAAACTTACTTCAAATAAAGGCATAAAAATTTTCCTATGAGAGTTTTAATTGCAGAATTAACTGTCAAGTTTCACAAGGTTGTTGATGTAAATTGACTATTTTATCGTTCAAATTT
>JASGCW010000219.1 GCA_030053945.1 Limnohabitans sp. | reverse complement strand
ATAATAATATACATTCATTAAAAAATGCGAACCCAAGTTCGGTTAAGGAGATGTTATGCCCCATGCTAAGACACCCGACAAACAAACATAAAAGTAATTTAATGACACATTTTGACCCAACGAAAAATAAGGTATTTTTTGGCAACACAGACAAATTAGCTGTCTGGATTGCAGAGAATGACCAAGCAAAAGTTATTGATAAAATAAAATTAATGCTTAAAAATTACCTTGAATTGGACAACGTTAGTTTTCTATTCGGTTCTGGGACGTCTATTCATTTAGGAGCAGTTGCTATTCGCAATTTCCCTCTTGAAGTTGAAACCTACATTAATGAACAAAACACTACAATAGCTGGAATAAATGACTACTTTGTTTTAATAATAAAACAGTTACAAGGTGATTTCTTAAAGTACGGAAAGGCTAATTTAATTGGGGAAACTCAAACTTTTGAAAACGAAAATAAATGGAAGTTTGAAATTGTTGACGACATAGTACGGGACATTGATTCCAAGGAAATCGTAATTGAATATGAAAAGGTTCTAAATTATCTGATTGCTTTAGATTACATATTAAATGAAGACAAATCCAAGCAAAGAATAGATAAAAATGCAGAACTTATAACCGTAATTAAAGAAGGACTGTTCAATGTTTGCAACTTAGATAAAAGAAAAGTATCTCAAACAATAATTAAAAGAAAAAAAGCTAGCCAATTTGAAAAGGAAAAAGAACAGGGCAATCTTTTAGAAACTAAAAGCAAATATATATTCCATGAAAAATTTATAAAGACATTACTTCAAAGACCTCTAAATCTTAGAAGGGCGAATATCTTCACTGCGAACTACGATTTAGCTTTTGAATATGCTTTTGATAAACTAGGTGTTCACTACATAGATGGTTTCTCAGGTTTTCATAAAAGATTCTTTAAACCTGAGACTTTTGAGTATGATATTTTTTACCCAGGCTCAACAACGTCTGGAAAAGTTCAGAGAATTGAAAAAGTTGTGCGATATTTCAAATTACATGGGTCTCTATCATGGGTAAATTCTGAATCAAGAGATGCCAATAACCTTTATGGGATTGAGGAAAAACCTCTTGAACTTATCGAATCATTAAAGAAAAAAGGTGAAATAATAATCTACCCTTCTGCTGTTAAAAAGTCATACACCCTTGACTTACCATACTCAGAACTGTTTCGTCAATTTGCTTCAACCATAAACCAATCACAGTCCGTTCTTATTACTGTGGGGTATTCATTTGGTGACGACCATTTTAATGATATTATTTATCAAGCATTGTCTAATCCAACATTCACTCTTATTGTTGTTGATTTTCAAGGTACTCGAAACGAATATATTAATAATCTTAAAGAGCTTAACGACCCTAGAATCATTATTCTTGAAGGCGAGTTTTTTGGTGATTTTTTGACTTTTTCAGATACACTTATGCCGAATTTCAACAATGTGGATAATAATGAAAAAGTGGCAAATACTCTAAATGAAATATTTAGTCCAATATCATCAAAACAAGAACCTGTAAAACAAACTGAATAATGAGTGAAAGAAACATTGGAAAAGTCATTTCTGTAGACAGTTTCAGGGCATATATTCGATTAGATGATGACTTGAAAAGCCTTTATAAAAGTGGTTACGAAGATATCTATGAAGTAGCAAGGATAAACTCTTATGTCATTATCCCTATCGGTGCTGACAGGATAGTTGCAATGGTTACAAGCGTAAGAGCGATTGATGAAACTGAACTCGGAAAAAACAAGGAAGCTATTTTTTTGACCAAATCAGCTAGATATTTAGTCGCTACAATGATTGGAACAATTGAAAATAGCGGAAAGTATATTCAAGGTGTTTATAATTATCCTACTCTTGACAATCCTGTTTGGTATGTTACAAGACAAGACCTAAACAATATATTCGACCAAAAGGAACCTAAAAATGGAGAAATAATTAATATTGATTTTGACGAAGACTATTATTTACCAATTGGAATTTCTCCATCTTTTTCTGATTACAAGATTAAAATTAATCCCGACAAGTTTTTCGGGAAGCATGCTGCTATTTTAGGAAATACAGGCTCTGGTAAATCCTGCACGTTTGCTTCTATTATTCAAAGTATGTTTGAATTTGAGTATAATGGCAAGCATCTTCAAAATGCTCATATTTTAATATTTGACACAAACGGAGAGTATAGGCAAGCATTCCAAGGAACAAAGGAAAACCCATATAGAAAATTAAATGAAGTAAATGCTTTCCACATTGACAAAAATGGTATGAAAGTGCCTTTTTGGTTTATGAATTTTGCGGACTTTGACTTCTTATTCGAGCCTACTTCAGGAACACAAGCACCCGTTTTTAAAAGAGCATTAGGTTTAGCAAAAAATCAAAAAGCTGTGGCGACAAAGCCTATTCTTGATAAGTTTACTGAACGTGGCATTTTGGGACTGTTTGATGCTTCTCCAGACGAAATCAAGAAAAAGAAATGTACCCAAAGTTATGGTAATTGGGAGTTTAAGAACAATAATGAGATATTAGGTCTTGCAAATACAATCGTTCCAAACGGCAATCAGTTATTAATAGATATTCAAAATGCATTATTAGCACTAGGTGCTAAAAACACCCTTAACGATGAAAATAATGCTTTAAAAGATTTAGAAAGCAAGTATTTAGTATACTCTAGTTCACAGAATGTTGAACAAATAGCAATAGAAAAAAATATTGATTTACCAATATGGTTTAACTTTCAGGACCTTATAACGAGATTTTTTGATGAAGCAATTAATGAACAAGAAAACTCTGGAAACAGATTAAGAGAATTTGTTTCAACTCTGAGATTAAGATTGCAGTCATATTTAGGTGATGAAAGAATTTCCCAACCGCTATTACTGAATCGGACAGAGGAAATTACAAATGCATTGGCAAAATTCATCTCGTTTATTTTGGGAGATTTTTGTAAAGTATATAAGACAGAAGATACAGATTTATTTACCGAATTTTATAAAAAGCAACTAGAAAAGACGGAAATTAAAAAACTAACTGCGGACAAACCTAGCCAAGTAACTATAATTGATATGTCTCTTTTACCTTATGAAGTTTTAGAGACAGTTACTGGTTTGATTGGAAGATTAATTTTGGAGTTCGTTTCACGATTTCCAGAAAGTGATAGAGATAGAGGCAAATTACCAATGGTTATTGCTCTTGAAGAAGCACAAAATTATATCCCTGAAAAAAATCGGGGTGACAGAGAATCAATTGCAAAGAAGGTATTTGAAAGAATTGCTAGAGAAGGACGGAAATACGGAATTTCATTGCTTGTTTCAAGTCAAAGACCATCGGAGTTATCGAAGACAGTTTTATCACAATGTAATTCATTTATTATTCATAGACTTCAAAATCCAGAAGACCAAAAATATGTTCGACAATTGGTTTCAGTGGCAAATGAAGACATACTTCAACAATTACCAATTTTACCACAACAACATGTAGTAATTATGGGTGATGCTGTAAGGACACCTGTGCAGGCAAAAATGAATACCGCTAATCCAAGACCAAATAGTAATAATCCAAAGTTCATAGAAAACTGGACAATGGACTTAACAAAAGACTTTCCGAACTACGAAAAAATTGCAGAGGCATGGGAAAAAGGAGAAAAATACATTCCTACAAATAATGAACCCGAAGCCTAAAATGGAAGAAGCACATACACCTAACAGCACCTACCCAAAAGTGGCGCTTCAGTTCTAAATTTGAGCAATTGGAATTCTAATAAACATTGTGCTAAATTGAACAATGAGTATTTCAAATCCCACACCTTCGGCAGCCCAAAGCCATTGAGATAGTATTACAAAGAGAGACATCAATATATAC
>JASGCW010000077.1 GCA_030053945.1 Limnohabitans sp. | reverse complement strand
TGAATTATTAAAATATTGGGATTTATTTAGGCTTCGCTCAGTTCGGCTTCGCCTCGAGTGTATTTTGTTATTTTATTTTTTATCTAACTGGCTGAATAGTTACGAAAAACGTTAAATAATTCAGACCAATTGCACTGAAAGTTAAATCCGTCAAAACCTTTGTATAAATCAATTTTGTGTAGTTGTATTAATTTGAATTTTTCTTGTTTTTTTGATGGGGCAAGTCCTTCTTCTTTGTATTTTTTTGCAAGATAAACCTGTTCGTATTGCCCTGGGGTAGGAATAAAGAAAGCTTTTTTGCCTAACTTCGCTAAATCCATTACGGTTGTATATCCTGAACGGCACAACACTTTTTTACTTTCGTTAAAGGCAGTTTCAACTTGACTGCTCGTCATAAAATTATAGATGGTAAACTGATTAAGTTTTTCTACAGTTTGCTCTTTTTCTATTTTACCTTTTATGAAAAGGATTTCACCATCAAATCCTGTGAGTTCGTCTAAAAGTTTCTCTTCAAGCATTGTTCGCTGTGGTTCAGGACCAGAAAGAATAACCATTAATTCGTATTTGATAGGCAACTCTTTTTTTTCAAGTCGGCTTAAAGGACCTATGTATTTTATGTTTAAACTTTTGTTGTCCGTGTGGCCTAAATCACCAGTTAGATTCGGGATAGTATTTACATCTGGAACCCAACATTGGTTGAATTTTTTTATAATATTTTCGTGTAATTTGGTAGTTATCCAAGTGGTATTACCTGTCATTACTCTAAGTTGATGAGTAATAAAAACTGATGGAATTTTTTTATGACTCACCCCTAATCGATTGTCTGAAATTATTCCGTCGATTTTGTATTCTTTACAGATTTTTCGTGTAGCTTTTCGTTCAGATAAAATGGCATTTATCATTTTATGAGAATTCAGTAATAGTTTTAATTTGAAGTATTTACCATTTTTAGCATATTCAATTTGGTAGGAAGGTAAATTGATATGAGTTAAATCAGGAAATTCCTTTTTTAATAAGTCTAAAGCAACACCATCTGAAGCTATGATTGGATTGAAATTATGGTTTAGTAATTCTTTGATAATAGGAATACTTCTAGTAGCATGTCCAAGTCCCCAATTTAGCGGAGCTATCAAAATGTTTTTTTTATCTTGATTTTCAATCATTTTTGTTCTTCTATAACACTTATAAATTGGTTTGCTAACTGGTTTTCATATTCAAAAATTTCTTCCTCTTCTTCATTCTCAAAGGTAAGACTTTCTAGTTTGTGTTGGTATAACCTCCAGTTTTTATCATTATATTCTAATGCCGTTAGATTTTCTATCCAATCGCCAGAATTTAGATAAGTAGTTTTTCCATAGGCATTTTCTATGTATTCTATTTTTGGCTCATGAATATGTCCGCAAACCACAAAATCAAATTTATTCTCGATGGCTAATTCAATACATACTTTTTCAAAATTTGAAATGAACTTCACCGCCGATTTTACACTCGATTTGATTTTTTTTGACAACGAATAGGGTTCTTTTCCAAATTTTACTAGAAACCAATTGATGGCTCTATTAATCAAAATTAGCAAATCATAACCCCAACCTCCAAGTTTTGCTAACCATTTAGCGTGTGTAATAGAGGCATCAAATACATCACCGTGAAAAAACCACGCTTTTTTTCCATCTAAATCTAACGTAAGTTTATTAAGCAAACTGAAATTTCCTAAATGAATGTCTGTGAATTTTCGTAATAGTTCATCGTGATTTCCAGTAAGATAATACACTTTTGTTCCTCTTGAACTCAAAGAAATTATTCTTTTGATAACCTTTAAATGGCTTGGAGGGAAATACGATTTTCTAAATTGCCAAATATCAACAATGTCCCCATTTAGGATCAACACTTCGGGTTTGATGGAAGATAAATAATTAAGTAATTCTTTGGCGTGACATCCATATGTTCCTAAATGAACATCTGAAATTACAACTAATTCAACTTTTCTTTTTCTCAAAATGTTTTTATTCAAAAGTAGTGGTGCTATGTTTATCAAATGTTACTGATTTGTTATGAAATATTTATGGTTTCTAAATCAATAATTTGAGTATTTTTGCGCAAATTTTAGAAACAGTGGGAAGCAAAAATAAATTAAAACGATTCAAAGAAAACGAAACTTTTACTAACGTATTTCAACCTACTCGTGAGGAGGTAGTGTCTGGAAATTTTCCTTTAAAAGGCAAATGGAATGCTGACTTTTTCAAAAATGACAACCCTATTGTAGTAGAGTTAGGTTGCGGAAAGGGAGAATACACCATAGGTTTAGGAGAGCAAAATCCAAATGTAAATTACATAGGCATAGATGTAAAAGGAGCACGTTTTTGGAGAGGCGCAAAGACTTCTGTAGAAAACGGAATGACAAATATTGCTTTTGTACGTACCCAAATCGAGTTGATTGAAGGGATTTTTGCTGCAAACGAAGTTAGTGAGTTTTGGATAACCTTCCCTGATCCTCAAATCAAGTACAAACGCACAAAACACAGAATGACCAATTCTGAATTTCTGAAATTGTATAAAAAAATCCTTAAGCCTGATGGTGTAATGAACTTGAAAACAGACTCTGAGTTTATGCACGGTTATACGCTGGGCTTACTTCACGGAGAAGGACACGAGGTTTTATATGCAAATCATAATGTATATAAAAATGAAGGTGCTCCCAGAGAAGTGTTAGATATTCAAACTTTTTACGAAAAACAATATTTAGAAATTGACAAAGCGATTACGTATATTCGTTTTAAAATTAAATAAATGTCATTTGTCGTTGTTTTTTTCTTAACCGCTTTCTTTTCGGCAATAGGAGTTGTGCCTCCTGGGATGTTAAACATCACAGCAGCAAATATTAGTATAAAACAATCACTAACCGAAGCAAAAAACTTTGTGTATGGCGCATTAGTTATTGTTGCCATTCAAAGTTTTGTTGGTTTTTATTTTGCCACTTTTTTGCAGTCACATCCTCAAGTTACCGCTAATCTTAAACTTGTAGGAAGTGTAATTTTTGTGGCGTTAACTATTTTTTTCCTGGGCAAAGGAATTCAATCTCGATTTCAGGTAACTAACAAATTAGAAACAACAACCGAAATAGGAAAAGTTTCCTCTTTTATAAAAGGCATCTTATTATCGGTAATGAATGTTTTTCCTGTGCCGTATTATGCATTTTTGAGCTTGTATTTTTCAGCGTTTGTGGGAGGTTTTTTTGAACCCATAAACGGATTGGCTTTCGTCTCTGGAAGTGTTTTAGGTTGTGGGTCGGTGTATATGCTTTATGCCTATCTTTTTAAAAAATGGCAAGATAAAGTTTCTTTTTTTACTCAAAATGTCAATTTTATCATTGCTTTAATTACAGGATTAGTCTCGGTTTTTACAATTGTTAATCTAAAGTAATGCAAAAGGATAATCAAAATTTTTTTGAAAGAGTATATGAGATAGCACGCCAAATTCCAGAAGGGCGAGTAACCTCATATGGAGCTATTGCTAGAGCCTTAGGCGCGGGGCGTTCTGCTCGAATGGTAGGTTGGGCAATGAATGCAGCACATAATTTAGAAGATGTACCCGCACACCGAGTAGTAAACCGAAATGGTGTTTTAACTGGGAAACATCATTTTGATGGCACTAACCTAATGCAGCAACTTCTTGAAAACGAAGGGATACAGGTTGTTGATAATCAAATTGTAGATTTTAAAAAATATTTTTGGGAACCTGACGTTAGTGTACAGTAGATAGTTATCAAGTATTCAGAAAATGCGAATCATTTTATATTCTCTTTTGTTTTTTTCTCTTTTTGCGTGTAAGGAAAAACATCCGTATCCTAGAGTGATTATGCCTAAACAGAAAAATGTTATAAGAGTTAACTCTAAAGGAATGTTACATAGAACTTTTTTAAATGGAGTTTTAAGTAATTTTATAAATGATTCTACACTAAACGAAAAAAGTAAAAACAAATACATAAAGGAAGATTATATTGAGGCGTCTTCTTCAGATACAATCTTGCCAAGATATGATTTTAAAATCATAGTTGACACTTCTTATGTTTTTTCACAAAAGGGGTTTGAATATTACAATGCTCCTTTGCCAGATAAAAGACACTTGATAATGAATGGCTTGTTAAATGGGAAAATACCAAATAATGCAGAAATTGATTTATCGACGAAAGCAATTGAAAAATTTTCAAAGAGCTGTATTAATCAATCTGATAAATATTTAGAGTGTTATCCTTTGTTGATTTTCAATAATGAGAATGAAGTTGCTTTAGTCAATGAAATTGAATTAATTCAAGAAGCAAAAGATGTTGATGGTAAATGGAAACCGATTGAGTTTTTTAGAGGCTTGCCTTATTGTGTTGGGCACAATGTTTTTTTTAAACATAAACCAAAGCAATATTCACTAGTTCCTATGATAAAATATTATGGTGACTATAATACTAAATTAAGAGTTAAGGTTAGAATCAGAAACAATTTTTACTACTCAAATGAATTCTTTGGGAGAATTAATCGTTCCCAATTTAATTTAGATTATATGCGCAAGTATATAAATCTATTCGAAACTATTAATCCAGAAAACTCTAAAGAATATGAAGATTATGTTTTATTAAGAAAATAAACAATTGTGTAATTTTTCTGTTTCATATTTTAGGTTTTAATTAGACTGTTTAATTAGTTTTTCTTTATATTCATTTGGCATTTTCCAGCTAAACTCAGTAATTATTTTTTTGTAAACAATTTTCCATTGTGATGAATTTTTGTTCTTAAGAACATCCTTGTTTTTTGTTAAATACCTTGCAATCTCATAAACTTGATGATAACTATTATATGAATTTTCAGATTTAACAAATGATGCAATAGCTAATTCAACTTTTTTTTCCAGTAAATATTTAAAACCATCTTCCTCATATTTTTTTGCATTACTAACATTGTTTTCCTCCGACTTTATAAACTTATCTTCTATAACTCCAAGCTCCGTGATTGTACTATCTGTTATTGATTTTGCTTTATCTGGGTTTTTATTGATAGCAATTAAACTATTACCAAGTTTTTTAATTTGTGATTCAAGATTTGCTTTAGTTTTTATTAATTTTTCTTCTTCAGTTTTTAAAATTTCTAATTTTTTTTCTTGTTTTTGAATTTCATTATTCAGAAAATATCCTTTGTATAATAAAACAGAATATCCTATAAGAATAGATATAACACTAATAATAGTAAAGAATTTAGTTAGTTTGCTTATCTGTTTCATTCTGATTTAAGTTTAATTTAAAAAAAGCATTCATAACATCATCCCATATTTTGAATATTCTTGTCAATAAATAGGAAAGAGTCCCAGTTGGTGCAAGTAAACCTAGAGCAACAGCCCAATTTTTTGCAGCATCATCGATTAACATATAGATAATTGTGCCAATAATTATTAAAATACAGCAGGTTAACAAAATTAAGTATGTGAAACGTTCAACTCTAAACTTGTCTATAAGTTTTTCTATTTGTTCAAATGTAAGTTCTTGTGGCATGTTTATAAATCTTTAATTATTAATTAAAAATCTTATCTGTAAAATAGGGTCTTCCATTTACATATCTGCTTAATCTATCTTCCAATCCATTTTCTCCACCATTTATTTTTCTAGTAATTTTAATAAAGTTGTTTCTATTTGAAGATCCAGAGGAAAGCTTTTTATTAATATCAATTAAATCAGCAATATCATTCAATTTTTCTTTATTCCAAAACCAACCAGCTGATAAAGCAGAGTATTTTAATTGTATTTCAGTACATTTTTTTACATTCAAACCGCCCAATAATTTTGGATTATTAATAAAATCTATTTCAAATGCTTCTTTTAATTTTGAATAATTAAATCTACCGGTTATTTGAATTAAACCTCTTCCTTTAAATTTTCTACCATCTCCTAGGTTTATGTTTCCCAAATCATTTCTTCCTTCATACTTTGCTCCACTTGCAATCTCTTCAGTGTAATATAATCCTCCACTTTCATGTCCAATTTGCGCTAAAAATGTTAGTTGTCTTATCGGAGTGTTAATTTCATATTTCTCCATTGTTTGGTTTATAAATGGATAAAACTTCTTTGCAAATTCTTCTTTTGAATTTGTAGCATTAATTAATTGACCTAGTGTTATCATAATTTCATACTTTTAATGGATTTTAAAGTAAATCTCACAGTACATACAAATGCATTAATCTTATTTTGCAAATGTTTAATTTTTATTTTTAAATACAAGATACATAATATCAATCAATTACAGTTACGGTTTTTCCGTATTATTTGTTAAAATTCTAAGAAGATTATGATGTGGGTTGTTTCTTTGAGGGTAAGGTATAGAGTTATAAGATGAATCGTTTTCCTATAATAGTTGAAAGAATATATAAGCAAAAAAATAGAATTGTTTGTTTTCTTAATCCCCTGTTTTTAATCTCCTCAAACTATTCAAGAGTTTTGCTTTAGGATCTATCATAGCTTCCATTTATCTTACAATCAAAAACTTTTAGGCATCAACTTTCAACTTAAAACTTAAAGGATTATCTTTGCAATCTAAATTCAGTTTAAATAAGAATTAGTTTTCTAAATGACTAACCTTTTAAACTCATAAACTTCTTATGAAATCGCCACTAACAATAGGTTTGTTGCAAACAAACACCAATGAAGATAAGGCGTACCATATGATAAATAAAAAACAAATAATTATCTACATATGAAACTAGATAGAAAAGAAATACTGAAAGCATTAGAAACCATTACCATTGCTGGCGAAGGTAAAAATATGGTCGAGAGCGGTGCAGTTCAAAACGTAATGACTTTTGGTGATGAGGTAGTAGTAGATTTGACATTAGCTACACCTGCAATGCATATTAAGAAACGTGCTGAAGATGATATTCGTAAATTAATTCACGAAACTTTTTCGCCTGATATTGCTGTTAAGGTTAATATTAAAGTAGAAGTGCCTGAAAAAAATGAGATAAAAGGAAAAAACATTCCTGGAATTTCCAATATTATTGCTGTAGCATCAGGAAAGGGTGGGGTAGGGAAATCTACCGTTACAGCAAATTTAGCGGTGACTTTAGGTAAAATGGGATTCAAAGTTGGGGTTTTAGATGCCGATATCTACGGACCATCTATGCCAATAATGTTTGATGTAGAAAACGAAAAACCTATTTCTGTTGAGGTAGATGGCAAATCAAAAATGAAACCTATCGAAAGTTTCGAAATCAAGTTGTTGTCTATTGGGTTTTTTACAGCACCTAGCCAAGCGGTTATTTGGAGAGGACCTATGGCGGCTAAAGCACTAAATCAGATGATTTTTGACGCAGCTTGGGGCGAACTCGATTTCTTGTTAATCGATTTACCTCCAGGAACAGGCGATATTCATTTGTCAATTATGCAATCGTTGCCTATTACAGGTGCAGTGGTGGTGAGTACCCCACAGGCGGTAGCATTAGCAGATGCTAAAAAAGGAGTGTCAATGTTTATGTCGGATTCTATCAATGTTCCTGTTTTAGGAATAATTGAAAATATGGCGTATTTTACTCCAGAAGAATTACCAGATAATAAATATTATATATTTGGAAAAGAGGGCGCTAAGAATTTAGCTGAAGATTTACAAGTGCCATTTTTAGGTGAAGTACCATTAGTGCAAAGCATTCGTGAAGCGGGTGATTATGGTCGTCCAGCAGCACTACAAACAGCTTCTCCTTTAGAGAAAATATTTGAAGATATTGCTCGCAATGTGGTGGAAGAAACAGTGAAAAGAAATGATAATCTTCCTCCAACAGAAGCTATAAAGATTACAACAATGGCAGGATGTTCTGCGGTAAAAAAATAGTTTAAGTACACAGTATCAGTTGGCAGTTTAACCTACTGTCCACTGAATACTGTCAACTGAACACTGTCAACAGAACACTGTCCACTGAATACTGACCACTGAACACTATAAATATGGCAAATACAGAATTAGAACAAAACATTTTAAAAGCATTAGATGAGATTCGCCCATTTTTAAATTCTGATGGAGGTGACATTACCTTGATTGGGATTGAAGATGAAAAGCACGTAAAAGTACGTTTAGAAGGAGCTTGTACGAATTGCAATTTAAGTATCAGTACGCTGAAAGCAGGAGTGGAGACAACTATAAAGAAATATGCTCCGCAAATTGAAACGGTCGTAAACATTTCTTAGCTGCTGAAAGCATTATTTTAAAGAATAATAAAAAACATAATAATAGATTAAAAGTTTGTGTTGTGTCGAATTTTTAAACACTTAAACTTTTACACCTTAAACGAAAATGATAGAAACCGATATACTTATTATAGGAGCAGGTCCTACGGGGCTTTTTGCTGTTTTTGAAGCAGGTTTACTAAAGTTAAAATGCCATTTGATAGATGGACTTCCTCAGCCTGGAGGACAATTGACAGAATTATATCCTAAAAAACCGATTTTTGATATTCCTGGCTTTCCGTCGGTAAACGCGGGAGATTTGGTAGATAACCTAATGGAGCAAATCAAACAATTTCAACCAGGGTTTACACTGAACGAAGTTGCGGAAAAAATCCAAAAATTAGAAGACGGAACTTTTATTGTAACGACTAACAAAGGAACAGAACATCACGCAAAAGCTGTTGCTATTGCTGGTGGGTTAGGAATATTTGAACCTCGTAAACCCGTGTTGAAAGACTTAGAGTTTTATGAACAAGAGGATAGAGGAGTAGAGTATTTTGTTAAAGATCCTGAAAAATTCCGTGATAAGAAAATTGTAATTTCAGGAGGAGGTGATTCCGCCTTAGATTGGACGGTGTTTTTATCAAATGTTGCTTCTGAAGTGACTTTGGTACATAGAAGAAATGAATTTAGAGGGGCTTTAGATTCTGTTGAAAAAGTACAGGAATTAAAAAAGCAAGGTAAAATCAAATTAATAACCGAAGCTGAGGTTATTGGCTTCAATGGTTCCGAAAGAGTTACCGCCGTCGATATTCAGGTGGGTACAGCACGTCAAAATGTGGCTTGTGATTATTTTATTCCGTTATTTGGATTAACACCAAAGTTGGGGCCTATTGCTAATTGGGGATTAGAAATTGAAAAGAATGCTATCAAAGTAAATAACGCATTAGACTATCAAACAAATATTGAAGGAATTTATGCGATTGGCGATGTGAATACGTATCCTGGAAAATTGAAGTTGATTCTTTGTGGTTTCCACGAAGCAACTTTGATGTGCCAAAGTGTATTTAACAAATTAAATCCAGGTAAAAAATATGTGTTAAAATATACCACTGTTTCTGGAATAGATGGTTTTGATGGTTCTCGTAAAGAAGCCGAAAAAGCGGTGGTGAAAGCTATAGAGTAGGTTTTTGAACCTGTGAATATATAACTAAAGGCGGAAATTTCCGCCTTTCTTATTTCTTACTCGCTAAATACACTCCACTCAAAATAATTCCAGCACCTATAATTTGCATAAAATTTAAAGTTTCTCCATCTAATAATCCCCAACTCATTGCTACGATAGGGATAAAATAGGTTACAGAGGAAGCAAATAGCGGTGAAGTGATTTGAATCAATTGGTAATACAAAATATTAGCGATTCCAGTTCCAACCATACCAAGGATGATAATAAATAGGGTCGAATGGATCACTTCTGGTTGTGTAGCTATTTCAATAAAACCAGTTGAAAATAAAATGACCAAAGCAGGTATCAACAATGTTAGGAAATTTCCTGTCGTAATGGCAAGTGGAGATACTTCGGAGAGGTATCTTTTGATGAGATTTACATTTGTTGCATAACAAACAGTAGCAATTACCACTAAAAATGCGTGAAAGTAATGCGTTCCACCAGTAGCCGATTTTCCGAAAAAAACTAGAAATAAGCAACCTGTTAATCCTAACAAAACGCCAAAAACTTGATTTCTAACAAAAGAAAGCCCAAACAAAAGTACACCTAGTAATAAAGTATAAAGTGGAGTAAGTGAATTCAAAATCCCACTTACTGAACTTTTAATCCCTGTTTGTGCATAAGCAAATAAAAATACTGGCAATCCGTTACCAAAAATTGAGGTAATGGCTACATATTTCCATTTTGCTTTTGGAATAGTACTTAAACTTTTATAACCTATTGCCAACATAAAGATACAGGCAAAAATAATTCGCAATGCACCAAGTTGAAATGGGTTGAGCCCAACTAGTCCGCGTTTGATTAGTATAAATGAACTTCCCCAGATTAATGAAAGTAGGAGTAATAAAAACCATTTGTTGTCTTTTGAAAACATAGTAGTAAATTGATATGTCAAAATTCTGTTATTTTTTCCAAACAGAAGTGTAAAATCTATAATTTTGTTTTACAATAGAAAAGGGATTTAGTATGAAAAAAATAACTATAATGGTTTTTGCAAGCTTATTAATGTTAAGTTGTAAAATTGAAACAGAGCAATCTACTGATACAGAAGGTACAACTGGTGTAGAAGTTAAAATAGACAAACCAGTTGTAGAAGCAAAAAAAGCTACTATGACCATTGAAGGTATGACTTGTGCAATGGGTTGTGCTAAGACGATTGAAACTAAACTGTCTGGTCTTGACGGAGTTCAAAAAGCTGTAGTTGATTTTGATAAAAAGGAAGCAACGATAGAATATGATGGGGCAGTGCAAACCATCGAGACGCTTACTAAAACTATTGAAGCAGTTGCAGATGGGAAAACTTACAAAGTGAAAGACGCAAAAAATATTTAAAATATAATTTTGATAAAAAAACGTTCAGGATTCCTGAACGTTTTTTTATTTCCACTTAAGTGATTCCATCAATTTTCGCAAATCATTTTTTACATAATGTGCAGCTGGTAAAACCGAATCAAAATTGGGTTTAGCATAAAAGTAAATAGAGCCCATTAAGAAATGTTTGGTGCTATCAGTAACATAAAATTGAGACTGTGAAGCAGCATTTCCGCCTACTTCATAAAACATTCCATAGGTTTTATGCTCTTTATTTGTAAAAGGCTGCTCAGTAATAGCGTCTGCTTTTACAACATGTTCATATGTTATTTTTTGGGCATCTCTTAGTAATGTTTCAATGTTTCCTTTAACAGGTCTATAGTTTAAATAAACAGTAGCTTTTAGTTTTGGATAAACAATATGAAAATTACAATCTCCTTTGTCTTCAATTCTTCCTATCGAATTGTATTCAAAAGTATAGCCACAGGTTTTGTCAAAAGATACATACTTAGCATCAGGATATTCTAAATCAAGATATCCTTTTGGTTTTGGTAATACATCATCTTTGCAACTTACTATACTCGTAAAAATACCAACAAATAAAAGCAAGTTCAGAAAATTTTTAATCATTTTTTAAAAAGGTAAATCGTTTTCAACTGGGTTGTCAAAGTTAGTACTTTTTGGTGGTTCTGGTTGTGATTTAAACGATTCTGAATCTTTTTTAGTGTTTAAAAAAGTAAATTCAGTCACCTGAATTTCGGTAGTATATTTAGTAGTGCCATCTTCTGCTTGCCATTGACGAGATTTTATACGTCCTTCTACATATATTTTATCTCCTTTAGATAAGTATTTTTCACAAATCTCAGCAGCTTTGTTTCTAACAACCACATTATGCCATTCGGTAGAAGTTATTTTTTCACCTGTAGATTTATTAATGTATATATCGTTTGTAGCGAGTGGAAATCTACCTATGCAATTTCCTCCGTCAAAATAATGCATCTTTACTTCGTCGCCTAAATGTCCTATTAGGATTACTTTGTTCAATGTTCCGTTCACGGCTTATAAATTATTGGTTTAGTCAAATATACGTTTTTTTTAAAAACTATTACGTTCTATAAAATTATGTAAAACAATTGGGACTGGTAATTGTAATAATTCTGTATAAGAAATCCCTTCTTTTAGTTTGGCATTTAGTATTATTTTCCAAAAAGTTATGTGTAAATGCTGGTGTGATAACTTGTGTAAGATATCTTCGGATTTTAAATTAGTAATTGTTGAAATGCTATTATTTAGTTTTGATATTTGATCAAAAATTTTTTCATCGGGTTCTTTATTAGTCGTTTCAATTACAGGGAATTCATACAAATTATGCCAAATCCCTTTTTCGGTTCTTTTTTGTACTATCGTTTTGTTTGCCGTGTCAATATATAAAAGGTAGTGAAGATGTCTATCCTTGATTTTAGTTTTTTTAGATTTTAAAGGTAATTCATCTATTCTGTTTTTAGCTAACGCAAAGCACGAATGGTTTAAAGGACATTTATCACAATCTGGTTTTTTTGGTGAGCATTGTAAGGCACCAAATTCCATTATGGCTTGATTAAATAAAGCTGGTTGATTTTTGTCTATTAATTCCGAAGCTAGGTTTGTGAATTCTTTTTTTGCTGTAGATGAAGCTATGTCGGTTTCAATGCCGAAATATCTTGACAAAACTCTGTAAACATTTCCATCTACTACAGGAACTACTTCGTTATATGAAAAAGAAGCGATAGCGGCAGCGGTATAATCGCCAACACCTTTTAGTTGAAGTAGACTTTTATAATTGTCAGGAAAGATTCCATTAAGTTCGAAAGCAATATGTTTAGCAGTTTGATGTAGATTTCTTGCTCTAGAATAGTAACCTAGTCCTTGCCAGAGTTTTAAAACTTGTTCTTCCTCAGCATTAGCTAAATCAAAAATTGTTGGAAATGTTTCCAAAAAAGATAAAAAATACGGCAAACCTTGTGCAACTCTTGTCTGTTGAAGCATAATTTCTGATAGCCAAATCGCATACGGATTTGTTGTATTTCTCCAAGGTAAATCGCGTTTGTTTTCTAAGTACCACGTAATTAATGTTTTGCTGAAAATCATACTTTTATATTGGTTCGCAAAAATAATTCTTTATGTGATTAAATTTTAATCATTTATAGTTGATTTATTGTTTTTTAAATTTATATATTTGCACACTCAAAAAATTAGAATAAACTTAATTTTAATATTATAATGACAAAAGCAGATATCGTAGCTAAAATTGCTGACAAATTAGGCTTAGAAAAAGGAGATGTTCAAGCTACAGTAGAGTCTTTTATGGACGAAGTAAAAAATTCATTAGAAACGGGTGATAATGTTTACTTAAGAGGTTTCGGAAGTTTTATTGTTAAAACAAGAGCTGAAAAAACGGGAAGAAATATTTCTAAAAACACAACAATCAAAATTCCAGCACACAATATTCCAGCATTTAAACCTGCTAAAATATTTGTAGAAGGAGTTAAGACAAATAACGAAGCAAAATAATTTATTAATCATAAAACCATCAAGTTATGCCAAGTGGTAAAAAAAGAAAAAGACATAAGGTAGCTACTCACAAACGTAAAAAAAGAGCGAGAGCTAACCGTCACAAAAAGAAAAAGTAGTTCTTAAACTACTTTTTTCTTTTTAAACGTTCATTGAAAATGGGATTTATGATTGTTGATTAAGGATTTTTGATTTTTGAAGTTTTACTTCTCAAATCTTATATCTGAAATCTTACTTCTAAAATCCTTACGGGTACGCCTGTAAAAAATGTTTAATCCATCTGTAAAATAAAGCTGGAAGCTGGAGGCTGGAGGTTGGAGGATTTTTCCTACACCCATCATCCATCATCTAACATCAAACATTACAGATAAAAATTTACGCCGTGAATAAAGAACTAATTATTAGGTCAAGTCAAAACGCTGTAGATTTTGCCTTATTAAAAGATGGAAAACTAATCGAATTACACAAAGAAGAAGAGTCAAGCAACTTTCAAGTTGGTGATATTTTTATTGCAAAAATTCGTAAACCAGTAGCTGGATTAAATGCAGCTTTTGTAAATGTTGGTTTCGATAAAGATGCTTTTTTACATTATCACGATTTGGGTCCTAACTTGTCTTCTCAGTTGAAATTCATTAAACAAGTAAGCGCAGGTAAATTTAAAGATTTTTCCCTAAAATCATTTCCTTTTGAACCCGAAATAGACAAAAATGGTGCTATAGCAGATGTGCTAAGTACTAATCAATCTATATTGGTTCAAGTGGTAAAAGAACCTATATCTACTAAAGGACCAAGAATAAGTTCAGAGCTTTCTTTGGCTGGGAGATATATAGTTTTAGTTCCTTTTTCTGAAAGAGTTTCGATTTCACAAAAAATCAATTCTAAAGAAGAAAAGGAACGATTAAAACGTTTGGTTCTATCTATAAAGCCAAAAGGATTTGGGGTTATTGTTCGTACAGTAGCCGAAGGCAAAAAAGTGGCCGAAATTGACAAAGATTTACAAAATTTGATGGACAAATGGACATTAATGTGTAAAAGAATTCCAACGGCTCATCATCCGTCTAAGATACTAGGAGAGTTAAATAGAGCATCCTCTATTTTAAGAGATGTGTTTAATGATACATTCAGTGCCATCATCGTAGACGATCAAGAGTTGTTGCAAGAAACTAAGGAGTATTTGCAGGAAATTGCTCCAGGAAAAGAATCAATCGTCAAACTCTATAATTCTAAAGATGTTCCTCTTTTTGAGAAATATAGTATAGAACGCCAAATTAAAACTTCATTCGGTAGAACGGTATCAATGAGTAAAGGGGCTTATCTTATTATTGAGCACACTGAAGCTATGCATGTTATAGATGTGAATAGCGGAAATCGTTCTAATAAAGCAGCTTCTCAGGAAGATACGGCTCTGGAAGTAAATCTAATTGCTGCTGCTGAGGTAGCTAGACAATTACGATTAAGAGATATGGGAGGGATTATTGTGGTCGATTTTATCGATATGCAAAACCCCGACAATCGAAGGGTGCTTTACGATTTCTTGAAAGAAGAAATGAGTGACGAAAAAGCAAAACACAAAATATTACCGCCAAGTAAATTTGGTTTGGTTCAAATTACTCGACAAAGAGTTAGACCAGAGGTAAATATTAAAACTAGAGAGGAAGATCCTAATAATGAAAATGGGGAAGTAGATGCGCCTATTTTAATTATTGATAAAATATCTTCTGATGTAGAACAATTATTAAAAAAGCATAAAAAGATACGTTTAAATGTGCATCCTTTTATTGCTGCATACCTTACAAAAGGTTTTCCATCAATACGTTCAAAATGGTTTTTTGAACATAAAAAATGGGTAAAAATCATACCGCGTGACGCTTACACGTATTTAGAATATAAGTTTTTAGACAAAGACGGAAATTCTATAGAAGATTAAAATACACCGCCTTGAGAAATCTTGGCGGTTTTTTTTTGACTGAACTTCTCTGAATTTGTATGATTACTTTCTGTTCAATAATCCTTTTTTTAATTAAATGGTTTAAAATTAGGTAATATAGTATCAGAATCAGTTAGTTACTATGTTTTGTATATGGTTAAGGAAGAATATTTTTAAACCCTTTTTAGTTTTACTATATCACTTAAAATTATTCAAATGAGAACGAAACCTATTAGTGTCACTTTTTTTGAAAGAAATAGAACTGCTTTTTCTAAGATAATGCTTCCAAAAACAATGGCAATTCTGGCATCAAATGATGTTATGCCTACAAATGCTGATGATGTGATGGGATATGCTCAGAATAATGATTTATTTTATCTTTCTGGAATAGATCAAGCAGAAACGATATTAATTATTTATCCAGATGCTGTTAAGGAAGAAAACAGATTAATTTTATTTATTAAAAAAGCAACTGAACTTAGTCAGATTTGGGATGGGGATTCTCTTACATTTCAAGATGCTAGAGAATTGTCTGGTATAGAAAATGTAAAATCTATTGATGAATTTGAAAAGACCATACAGCTTTTTGCTTTTGAAACGGAAGGTATTTATTTAGGGCACAATGAGCATATTAAAAGAGTTACTTTTGAAATGCAAACTCGTCAAGATCGTATGATTGAATGGTGTAAATCCAAGTATCCTTTGCATACGCTTTATAGAGTTGCTACTTTAACTAGAGAATTGAGACCTATAAAAACTGAAGAAGAAATCGAATTGATTAAACAATCTATTGGGATAAGTAAAAATGCTTTTATACGAGTATTACAATCGGTAAAAGCGGGTTGTTATGAGTACGAATTAGAAGCAGAGTTAATTTATGAAGTTGTGAAAAATGGTGCTAAGAGGCATGCCTTTTTGCCCATTGTGGCATCGGGAAAAAATGCATGTGTTTTGCATTATAACACAAATCATCAGGTTTGTAAAGAAACCGATATGGTATTACTTGATTTCGGTGTTTGTTATGGTAATTATAATTCAGATATAACGCGTTGTTTCCCAGTTAATGGAGTATTCTCAAAGAGACAAAAAGAAGTTTATCAATCTGTTTTATATTGTTTGAGAGAAGGTAGTAAATTGTTAAAACCAGGTATTCTTCCCTCAGATTATGAGAAGAATATGGCTACTTTGATAGAAACAGAGTTGGTTAAACTTGGTTTAATAACTTTAGAAGAAATAGCTAATCAAAATCCTAAAAATCCTGTATATAAAAAATATTTTATGCATGGCACAGCTCATCACTTAGGTCTGGATGTACATGATGTTGGTTTGTATTCGGAGCCTTTCAAAGAAGGAATGGTACTCACATGTGAACCTGGGATATATATCCTAGAAGAAGGAATAGGTTGCCGTTTAGAAAATGATTATTTGATAACGAACTCGGGAAATATTAATCTCTCGGAAAGTATTCCGATTGAAATAGAAGAGATTGAAAATTTAATGAAAGCTTTATAATGAGTCACTAAGGTGATTTTTGGTTTATTTTTATTGTAAAAATTTACAGAAGCGATATGAAAAAGTCCTTAGGGCTATTACTTGATGTATTTTACTAAGGACTTTTTAATAAGGCAGATTCATAAGTAAGCTGATTTTAATGAAAAACATAAAAAAATCCAATTT
>JASGCW010000218.1 GCA_030053945.1 Limnohabitans sp. | reverse complement strand
AGTTAATCATATAAATCACGGTTCAGACAAAAGAAAAAAACATTTAAAGATTCTACTCATTATCCACCCCTAAAACCTCTTAGCACCTCAAAAAATGGTTTAGCCTAATGCCCGCTCGTTTCGATATAAAGCAAAAATGTGTTACACCATTTTTTTACTTTATTCTCAAGTATTTTTTTTATCTGCGATATAAAATTTATGGTCTTTGTCTAAAAAAACAACATAGAAAACATTGCCAATTATATGCCCCGCTACTCTTGATTTTTGACCACCAATATTCGTTATTACTGCCCAGTGTACATCATCGTTAATATGTTGCGGTTTTTTAAAATTTGTTTTTTGAGGGAAGCTATCATATATTTTCAGGCAACTTTTTTGCTGTGCTTCAGTAATAGTCATTGCACAAATATGTCCAAATTTTTCAAGCATATAGGCAAGTAATTGATCTTTTTGCCAATGCGTGTAATTTTGACCGGGTGGAATTTGTTTAATATCAAAATCCCTAAAACTGAAAAGTATTTTAGGAGGGTCATCTTTAATCCGTTCTTCTTTTGTATTTTGTCTTCGTACTAATTGATGGTCGTTAGCAGGTTTGAATTTACTCGAGTCAAATCTTTTTGTTTCTTTATTGCTCATGTACAAAATCATTTAAAAATTTAGGAATATCCCCAAAATAAGGAATGGCACCATACTTTCCAATAAGATAATCCTTTTCAAATGAGGCATCATTTCTAACGCTTGTAGCCTGATTAATTTTATATTCTACTAATGAGTACAAATCTGTAGCCCCCATACTATTTTTTTCAGTAAACCATATTTGGTCGCGTCTCAACAAATCTTTTCTGAGCAAATTGGTATCATGTGAGGCGAAAATTAATTGTGCATTTTTGGTATTAATACTTGTGTGAAATAGTTTTAATAATTCGGTAGTCAACTTTGTATGAAGTCTTGAATCAAGCTCGTCAACGATTAAAACGCCACCGTTTTCTATTGTATCAAACCAAGGTCCTAATAGATTAAATATTTTCTGGGTTCCTTTAGATTCTAATCCTAAACTAAGCGGGATATTACCAATCGGTTTATTGGCTTTATCAAATTTAGTATGCCAAAAAAGTGTTTTTGCTTCTTCTATATAATGTCCTGTTTTCTTCATCTCGTCCTTTAGTTTTTTTTCTAGTACTTGCAGAAATGGAGCGACCGTTTTGCCCGTCTGTTTTTTAGAAATGCTGTTGGGTGCATGGTTGCTATTTTGTTTTTCTATTTGAATATCCTCTATTCCTAAGCCTAATAGCCTAAAAAATGCTATTGTTTTTTTTGCAAATTCTTTATGGTTAATAAATTTACCGATTGTATAACCTTTGGTGGTATCTTCTAATCCAGAGAGTATATTGATATTATTTTTTAGCCAAGATTGGATTGTATGGGATATTGCGCCATTCAATTGTGCAACGGTTGACAGAAATAAAGCATTGGGTCTTGTTCTTGTTTCAAGCCCTTTCCCTTCCTTGAAATTTTTACCATAGACTTTAATGATTTGCTTTTCTCTTGTAAAATAAGCACTTTCTTTGTTTGATTTTTCAGTATTCAAACCAAACAACCACTCAGCGGTAACGGCTTCCTTTGTTACTTCAAAGCCGTATCTAAAACGAACTGAATTTATTATAAAAACCATTTCAAAAGAAGAAGGTGCATACCCGGTTTCTGTGCTTAATAAAAAAGGGATTGTTTTAATCTCATCATCAGCTTGGCTGTTATTTGATGAGGAAAGAATAAATTTTCTATAAAATGCAATTGCCGATAACAGATTACTTTTTCCACTTCCATTGGCACCATAAATAACGGCAGTTTTTAAATATTTCGTTTTTTTGCCTTCATCCCAAAAAACATTATTACCCCAGTCGGTTGAATTTTCTAATTCCTTCACGGCATTAGAAGCCATCATACTGAAGGTTATTTCTTCCTTAATAGATAAGAAATTGCGTACACTAAATTCAATTAACATATTTATTACAATTTATGTAAAGATAATAAATATGGTGTCAAAACTATTTTTTTGTGAAAAAATCTCAAAATATGGCTCTATGACTAAAAGGGTGGGCTTAATTAATGTTTAATGGTTGATGATCAATGGTTAACTAATTGCCCCTTAAAACAAGAATTTTTATTTTGATAATCTCATTTTCTTTATGTTGTCCCGATACGCACAATGGCTATGACGAAAGAGGGTAAAATATTTTGGCTAAAGCCTTGTTATTAAATTTATTTTTCTTCTATATAAATCTGGAGGCAATTGATGGCAAAAAACAAATTTCAAAAAAGATCAATAGCGATGGTTTAACTGAAAAAAATAAAAAAAATAATTGTCCCCAGATTTTCTGGGGTGCAATTAGTAAAATCCGTGTAATCCGCAAAATCTGTGTCATCCGAGATTCAGACAAAAGAAATTATCATTTAAAAGTGCGGTTAGTGAGCCTTAATTATTAATGCAACATTAAATTAGCATCGTCTATATGTACCGTCACCATTAGAAGCAGCACAGATTGCACCAGGAAGACCATTATCTTTAACACATTGACTACTAGGACAACTTGCCATATAATCATTATCGTAAGTACAGCAATAAATTGATGTTCCATCATCCATAGCACAACTATCAATTGCAGTTTTACAAAAATAACCATTACCATCACGAGCTAGACAAGTAGAACCATGTTTACCGCCGTTACATGAGTTGTTCCCCCCGCCAATTATTTCTTTTAATTCAGAATTTCTAATGTTTTGTCTTGATAAAAGAACACCGAGATTTTTGTGGTTTGCTTTCATAAGTTTGTTTTTTCATTTCTAAGACAACCAAAACCGAAAAAAGTTAATTTTTTTTGCAATATTTTTGAGGTAGTGGGGCATTTTAATGGTTAATGGGGGAGTGTAAAAAAGATTGTGTAAACAGTTTTCTTAATTGTCTAAGAACTGAGACAATCTGTCGCCGAATATAATAACAAATTGCCGTAAAATATAGCCCCAATCTTTAATTGGTTTTTGCCATTTTTTTTCATTTTTTTGAATAGCTAAAAAGTAGGTAGCACTTGCGAGGTTTACGAATTGCTGTTTCCTGTGTTCATTGATCGTATAAATTTTACGAATAATAAATATGGAAAAAAATCCACTTTAGAGACTTGTTTGAGGGTGCTACGCTCGGGCTACGCCCTCAGTTTGCACCCTCAAAATTACTCTTTCATTTACCAAGTCCTATTTAAACAATCTTTTTTTATACTCCCGCTAATATGATTCAATATGGATAATTTATTTTAACAAGAGCAACCAGAATATTCAGCTCCATCGCAACCACTTGCACTTGCACAACGAATAATGTGATTTAAACTACAACAAGTCCCTAACATACAATCTGTATCACAACCAACTTTAACATTACCTCCGTTTATTTTTTTTATTTCAGTCCTTTTAAGAGAAGAACCCAAACTCATTGTTTTTTGTTTCATGTTTTTTAATTTTTTGTTTTACAAAGGTATATATTTTAGACAAAAAATAAATAAAACAGTGTGTTAAAAAAAAGTTAATATTGGTAAAAGTTATTAGCCTATCATTGTGCACCACCAAAATTGCACTTTTATTTTGGCTCTATGACGAAATGAGTGGGTAAGTTAGTTGCATTTTATATTTGATTACCGTTGAGGGTATAGGCAAAACGCCCTTAGAGGAAGGGTGTTGCAAAACAAGGCGAACGAAGTGGTGGCTATCGAAAATGGGCAGAGGCGAATATATCAAAGAAAGCGAGTGGTGGCGATGCAACAATCGTAAAGGTGGAAGCAAGTAAAATCTAATCGCTATCACTCGCTTTCTATATATCCGATGCTATTCATTTTCGATAACGAAGTGAGCCGTAGTT
>JASGCW010000001.1:51073-202147 GCA_030053945.1 Limnohabitans sp. | reverse complement strand
GATGGAAGATGGGAGATGGAAGATGGGAGATGGAAGATGGGAGATGGAAGATGGGAGATGGAAGATGGGAGATGGAAGATGGGAGATGGAAGATGGGAGATGGAAGATGGGAGATGGAAGATGGGTGATGGGAGATGGGTGATGGGAGATGGGTGATGGGAGATGGGTGATGGGTGGTGGTGCTTCGACACTTCGAGAACCACTTCGACAAGCTCAGTGTGACACTCAGTGTCCGTTTAGCAACCTTTGGAAGTTAGAATTGGGCTGGAAAAACTTCATGAGACTTTGTGTTTTCCTTTATACGACTCTGTGCAACCTGTGTTGCGGAAGTTTTGGCCTAGAATTCTTTCTTTTTAGACTTGCAAATTTATATGTGTAATTTGTCAAATCCACAACTTTTTAGCTTGATCCCCTTTAGGTGCTGGATGATGGGTGATGGAAGGTGGAAATTAGAATTTAGAATTGGGAGTGGAACAACTTTGTAAAACTTTGTGCTTTCCTTTGTGTGACTCTGTGTAACCTGTGTTGCTGAAGTTTTAGTTTTGGTCTAGAATTCTTTCTTTTTAGACTTACAAATTTATATGTGTAATTTATCAAATCCACAACTTTTTAGCTTGAACCCTTTTTAGTTTGATCCGAGAGTAAAGGTCATAAAACAAAAAAGCTCTCCAAACTAATGGAAAGCTTTTCATTGGTCTAACTACTAAACCTGCTATGGGTTACAAAGCCATAGCCTAAACAACACAACTAATCTTAAATACTGTAAGAGGGCAAAAAAGCTCCGTTGTTTAACGGAGCTTCCTCTTTTTTCTGGCGGTCTGGACGGGACTCGAACCCGCGACCCCATGCGTGACAGGCATGTATTCTAACCAACTGAACTACCAAACCAGTGCTGTATTGCGAGTGCAAATATACAATGCTTTTTTGTTTCTGCAAGTTTTTTATTTAAAAAAAATCATTTTATTTTGTCTTGTTTATCCAAACTTCTGTTTCTCAATTAAATATGTGGTTAATATTTTTTCAAAATTTTCATCAATAGAGACTGGTACATATTTGATTTTGTACATTGCACAGGTGTTAGAGATGGTTTCAAAGTATGTTTTTACCTTTTTCTCATATTCGGTTTTGATATTTTCAGCAAAAACATTGATAGAATCGCCATTTTCTAAGTCTATAAATTTTCGAGGAGAATTATCATAGTTAAAACTATATTCGGTTTTTTTGTCAAAAACATGAAATAGAACAACTTTATGTTTGTTATGTTTTAAGTGTTGT
Source organism: Limnohabitans sp. (assembly GCA_030053945.1). Lineage (GTDB taxonomy): Bacteria > Bacteroidota > Bacteroidia > Flavobacteriales > Flavobacteriaceae > Flavobacterium. The sequence goes on along the minus strand of JASGCW010000001.1, from coordinate 200,872 downwards.
AAAGCTTTAAATAGTTTTTCGTCTTCTTTATTGCCTTGAAACATATCTGTAAATAATATTATCATCGATCTTCGATGCATTTTCTCGGCAATTTGATGTAAGTAGGTTGTAGTGTCTGTCTGTTTAGTTTCATCAGGAGTTTTGAGTAAATTCTCTAACTTGTTCAAGAGCATTCTGTGGTGACGATCACTCCCTTTTTCAGGTGAGTAATATTCGTACGAATCAGAGTATATGCTTAATCCAACAGCATCTCTTTGTTTTTTTAATAAATTCATCAAAACGGCAGAAGCTAAAACTGAAAAGCCAATTTTATTTTCATAAAATGATTGATTTTTTTCTAGTTTAGGATAATGCATAGAGGAAGAGTTGTCTATGATAAGATGACAACGTAAATTGGTTTCTTCTTCAAAACGTTTCGTATATAATCTATCTGTTTTTGCAAATAGTTTCCAGTCTATATGTTTTGTGCTTTCGCCAGTATTGTAAATTTTATGCTCTGCAAATTCTGCCGAAAAACCGTGAAACGGACTTTTGTGCATACCTGAAATAAAGCCTTCTACAATTTGATTGGCTAAAAGTTCCAAATGTTGGAAACTGGATATTTTTTCTAATTGATTTTCAAGATTCATATTTCAAATATATTGATTTTTGAAATTAAAAAAGTCATTTGAAATTTAATTCAGATTTGTATTTTTGGCGACAAATAAAAAATATGTCTACAGAAATAAATTTATCTATCGCCTATAAATGGTTTGAAGCCTTTAATTCGAAACAATTAGAAAAATTATTGTCTCTTTATGATGTTCAAGCACAGCATTTTAGTCCGAAACTTAAAGTTAGGCAGCCTGAAACTAAAGGATTGATAATTGGAACAGAAGCTATGCGAGTTTGGTGGCAAGATTCTTTTGATAGGATTCCTAGTTTACATTACAAGGTAACTTCTTTGACTGCTAATTCAGATAGGGTTTTTATGGAATATATTCGTCAGGTAGAAGATGAAGAAGATATGCTTGTCGCTGAAGTTCTAGAAATTAGAGAAGGAAAAATTGTTTTGTCTAGAGTGTATCACGGGTAATAAAAAAAGTCCTAATTTTTGTTAGGACTTTTCTCTTTAATTCTTTTATGTTATTACAATAAAGCGTCAATTGCTTTTGTATAGGTATCTTTTGGAGCTACTCCAACTTGACGACCCACTACTTCGCCATTTTGAAAAATCAAAACTGTAGGAATGTTTCTTACCCCATATTTTGCAGCAAACTCTTGATTTGCATCTACATCTACTTTTCCAACTACAGCTTTCCCTTCGTATTCTGTTGCTACTTCGTCGATTACTGGACCAACCATACGACAAGGACCACACCAAGCTGCCCAGAAATCTACTACTACAGGTTTATTTGATTTTAATACTACTTCTTCAAAAGTAGCATCTGTTATTGCTAATGCCATATTTAATTTCTTTAAAATTTGAAGACAAAAATAGAATTTTATTTCAATAATAATGTTGTTGTGAAATTACTTTTTATTATTTTATTATTGAAATATTTTATATAAAAAAAGAGTTGCTTATGCAACTCTTAGAAATTTGTAGTTTAAATTTTATAAAGAATATTTAACACCTAATGTTAGTCCAATTCCGCTAATTCCAACATATGAACTCAATTCATCTTTTGCTTGGTTTTTATCAAAACCAGCTAAATTTGTGTCTGTATTATTTGAACTTGAATTTAAAGCACTAACATAATTTGTGTGTGTGTCAGAATAAGTTAGTGTGCCTAATTTATCTTGTCCATTTACAATATAATCTGTAGTTTCTTTTGATTTTCCGTGTACAGTAAAGTTTCGGTATTCAACTTCTGCATAAGCAGACAAATGACTAGAGATTTTGAAAGTAGTTCCTATAGAAGACATAAAGCCTAGTGTTGGGTTGGGTTTTATTACATCTCTTCTGTAATATGTTGGGACAAAAACATTGTTAGAAGAGGTTTGATCCGTCTTGATTTCTAAATTTCCAGATATTGGAATAATCACACCAACTTTTGTATAAGGCTCAAATTTTCCTTTTTCACCAAGAAATAAAACTAACGAAGGAGATATGTCAAAGGCTCTTATTTTACCATTTGCGTAAGTGTCAACATTCACAATGTTTGAATAATTATGTCTTTCAACCATTGTTTTAGAATTACTTGAATAATAATGAACTCCCATTTCTACACCTAAACGCTCTGTAAAACGGAATCCTCCAACTAGATTGGTTCTTAAACCTTCTCCGAAAGAACCAGTAATACTTTCTTTAGAGATTAATAAACCATTAACTCTTGTTTCATTAGTAGCTGCATTTCCTGAAACAGTAGGGAATTCAGTTGCAACAGTTTGTGTAAAATAAGAAGCTCCAGCTTTGAAATAGAAACCTCTTTTTGAATTTGTTTCTTGTGCATTTACCGCAACAGAAATACTGGCTACTGCCAATAAAAATAATTTTTTGTACATTAGATTTGGGTTTAAAAAATGAGCCCCAAATTTAAGTCTGTTTAGAATAAATTAAATCAAAACTATTACTTTTAACATAAAAAATTCTAATTTTTTAATTAATTTTAAAATTAATTGACAGATTTTCCAGCTCTTGCAGTAATTCTGAATTTATTTTTATTTTTATTTTTCGGCTTGGCATAGAAAGCATATTTTTTATTACAATTTCTTCTTTTTCTTCAGGAATTTGCAAATCCATCTCTTGATCTTCTGTCAACTCATTTTCATCAACTGATTCTTCAATAGGAGCACTCGCAATTTGAAGTTGTTTTTTTATTTTTTCTAACTCAATTACTTCAAAAGCTACTTGATGGTCTCCTTTATTTGAAATGAACAAGTTGTAGAGATTGTGTATTAAATTTTCGTTGAGTTCGCTAATCGAAAATTGGATAATTATTTTTTTTGCAAAAGTAGGTAGTACATCTGCTAGTGATTTTGCTTCGATAAACTGTAAACGAGGATCAGATTTTTTTCCAGTTTCTCTGTTAACCCATCCTTCTTTTACATTTACTCTAAAAAAAACAAAAGTATTTTGCACTAGAAAGTGACGAAATTTGAGATATTCTTCATCAAAAATTCTAAATTCAAAACTCTCGTCATAGCCTTCCAGATTGAATGTAGCCCAACCTTTTCCATTCTTTGCGGTACGGTGTTGTACATTATTTACCATACCACCAAAACTTACATTTTTTCCAACAAAAGGTTCTAGGTAATTAAGTTGTTCGAGTTTTGTATTGCAAAAATATTTCATCTCAAACTTGTAATCGTCTAATGGATGCCCTGAAATGTAAATTCCTACAACTTCTTTTTCTCTAGCGAGTTTTTCCATAGTATGCCATTCTTCACAAGGAGGGACAGTAGGTTCTGGTATTTGAACTTCTGTAGCATCTCCAAATAAACTTACTTGAGCTGAATTTTCATTTTCTTGCGTTTTAGCACCATATTTCATTGCCTTTTCTAAGAACCAAATATTGTCTCCATCATGATGAAAATATTGTGCTCTATGTGTGTCTGTAAAACAATCAAATCCTCCAGACAAGGCTAGATTTTCAAAAGCTTTTTTATTAGCAGCACGTAAATCTATACGTCTAGCTAAATCGAAAATAGATTTGTATTTTCCATCCTTTCGGTTTTCAACAATAGTATTTACAGCACCTTCTCCAACACCTTTTATAGCTCCCATACCAAAGCGGACAGCGTAATTTTCGTTTACAGTAAATTTATAAAAGGATTCATTTACATCAGGACCTAAAACAGCCAATCCCATTCGCTTACATTCTTCCATAAAAAACGAAACCTGTTTAATATCGTTCATATTATTGGAAAGTACAGCGGCCATATATTCGGCGGGATAATGCGCTTTTAGATAGGCGGTTTGATAAGCAATCCAAGCATAGCAAGTAGAGTGCGATTTATTAAAAGCATAACTCGCAAACGCTTCCCAGTCGGTCCAAATTTTATCTAATTTTTGTTCATCGTGACCATTTGCTTTTGCCTGATCGATGAACTTCGATTTCATTTTATCCAGTACATCTTTTTGTTTTTTACCCATCGCTTTACGAAGGACATCGGCATCACCTTTCGAGAAATTAGCTAATTTTTGAGACAAAAGCATTACCTGCTCTTGATATACAGTGATTCCGTACGTTTCCGACAAATATTCTTCACAAGCATCTAAATCGTAAGTAATAGGTTCTTCGCCATTTTTTCTTCTAACGAAAGAAGGAATATATTCCAGCGGTCCAGGGCGGTATAAGGCATTCATTGCAATCAAATCACCAAAAACAGTTGGTTTTAGCTCCTTCATATACTTTTGCATACCCGTAGATTCGTATTGGAAAATCCCTACTGTCTCTCCTCTTTGGAACAATTCGTATGTTTTTTGATCATCTATAGGAAAAGTATCTGGATCAAGCTCGATTCCAGTACGGTATTTTACTAATTTGACTGTGTCTTTTATCAGAGTTAGGGTCTTCAGACCCAAGAAGTCCATTTTAAGTAATCCTGCACTTTCTGCAACCGAGTTGTCAAATTGCGTGACATACAAATCAGAATCTTTGGCGGTAGTTACAGGTACGAAATTAGTAATATCATCAGGAGTAATAATAACTCCACAAGCGTGAATCCCTGTATTTCGAAGTGAACCTTCGAGTACTTTTGCTTGCTGGATGGTTTCTCCTGCTAAATCACCTTCTTTTGCTATGGAAATCAATTCTTTTACTCGGTCAAATTCTTCAGATGATTTTAATGCTTTTTTAACTTCGCTTTCATCTTCTTTTAGGAAACGGGCTAAATTCCATTTAGAAGGCATCATTCCAGGAATCAACTTAGCAATTCTATCTGCCTCAAATAAAGGTAAGTCTAGTACACGTGCAGTATCACGAATGGCTGATTTGGTCGCCATTTTACCATAAGTAATAATTTGAGCAACTTGATTCGCACCATATTTATTGATAACGTAATCCATTACTAAGCCACGACCTTCATCATCAAAATCGATATCAATATCGGGCATCGATACCCGGTCTGGATTTAAAAAACGCTCAAATAGCAAATCGTATTTTATGGGGTCTATATTTGTAATTCCTAAACAATATGCCACCGCAGAACCAGCGGCAGAACCACGACCTGGTCCTACAGAAACCCCCATTTTACGAGCTTCAGCTATGAAGTCTTGTACAATTAGGAAATAACCAGGATAACCAGAGTTTGAAATCGTTAACAATTCAAAATCCAAACGCTCTTGAATGTCGGGAGTAATTTCTTCGTATCTCCTTCTAGCTCCCTCCATTGTTAGGTGTCGCAAATAGGCATTTTCGCCTCTTACACCACCATCTGTTTTGTCCTCTTCTACTTTGAATTCATCAGGTATATCAAATTTAGGAAGAAGTACGTCTCTGTATAACGAATAAGGCTCTACCTTATCTATAATTTCTTGAATATTTATAATCGCTTCTGGCAAATCGGCAAAGAGTTTTTTCATTTCTGCTTCCGATTTGTAATAATATTCTTGGTTAGGTAAACCATAGCGATATCCGCGACCTCGACCTATAGGAGTTGCTTGCTTTTCACCATCTTTTACACATAGTAAAATGTCGTGAGCATTGGCATCTTCTTTATCTATATAATAGGTGTTGTTTGTTGCAATTAGTTTTACACTGTGTTTACGAGCAAACTGTATTAATGTTTGGTTCACGCGATTTTCATCTTCTTGATTGTGACGCATTAGTTCTAGGTAAAAATCACTGCCAAATTGCTCCTTCCACCACAATAAGGCTTCTTCTGCTTGATTTTCGCCAATATTTAAAATCTTACTTGGAATTTCACCATACAGATTCCCTGATAATACAATGATGTCTTCTTTATATTTTTCAATTACATTTCTGTCAATACGCGGGACATAATAAAATCCGTCTGTGTAAGCAATTGAGGACATTTTGGCTAAATTATGATAGCCTTTTTTATTTTTCGCCAAAAAAACAACTTGATAACCGTTATCTTTTTGTGTTTTGTCTTTATGATTTTGGCAAATATTAAACTCACAACCTACAATGGGTTTTATTTCAACTTCTGTAGGTTCGTCCCCATTAGTAATTAGTTCGTCATTTTTTGCTTTTGCCGATTTTGTATGATTAAGAACTGCACTTACAAACTGAAATGCGCCCATCATATTACCCGTATCAGTCATGGCAACTGCTTTCATTTTGTTTTTGATAGTTGCATTTACCAGTGGTTGAATTCCGATAGTAGATTGTAAAACCGAAAATTGAGTGTGATTATGTAAGTGGACAAAAGAAGCGTGTTCTAAATCTTTTATATCTTCTTTAGAAACTGGAATTGAGATGTTCTCTTTTTGTTGTTGACTTAATCTTTTTCTAATTTCGTCTGAAGCCGATTTTAGATTGATATGTTTAAGCCCTAATAATTGAATTTGTTGCGGATTGTTTTCTCTAAAATTTTGAAAATAATCAGCGGGTACATCTAATTCTTCTTCTGTGAAAATTTCACGTTTGATTAATTCTAAAAAGCAACGAGTAGTGGCCTCAACGTCGGCAGTAGCATTGTGGGCTTCTGCAAAAGGTTCACTAAAAAGGTATTCGTGTAATTCTGTAAGTGTAGGTAATTTGAATTTCCCTCCTCGACCTCCAGGTAATTTTAGTAATTCTGCTGTGGTTTCGGTACACGTATCAAGTACAGGCATTTTTACCATATCTGAACTAATGCTCATACGGTGAAATTCACATCCCATAATATTTACGTCAAAACCTACATTTTGACCTACAATATATTTGGCTTTTGAAAGAGCTATGTTGAATTTTTCTAAAACTTCTTGTAATGAAATTCCTTGTTCCATAGCAAGCTCGGTTGAAATACCGTGAATTCGCTCCGCATCATAAGGAATATTAAAGCCTTCAGGTTTTACTAAATAATCCTGATGTTCGATAAGTTTTCCCATTTCGTCGTGCAATTGCCAAGCTATTTGTATGCAACGAGGCCAGTTATCGGTATCAGTAATAGGAGCCGACCAACTGCGAGGTAAACCTGTGGTTTCAGTATCAAAGATTAAATACACTTTCGAAAGTAATTAGTGATTAGTAAAAAGCCAATAGTTTTCAAAAGTACGTTTTAGGAGTGTAGAAATCAAAAATTGTTATTAACAGAAATAAAAAACCATCTCTGTAGAGATGGTTTTAAACAATAATATAAAAAATAACTTTTAGTATCTTCCTCCTCTATTGTTCCCTCCGCCGTAGTTTCCACCACCGCGGTTGTTTCCATAACCTCCGCCAGAACGGTTGTTATTAAAACTTTTTCTTTCGCCTTCTGGTTTTGGTTCTGATTTGTTTACCACAATCGTACGACCATCAACAGTTGCGCCGTTTAATTCTTGGATTGCTTTTAGTGCTTCTTCATCGTTTGACATTTCAACGAAACCGAAACCTTTGCTACGGCCTGTGAATTTATCAGTGATAATTTTTACTGATGCTACAGTACCATACACTCCAAAAGAATCTCTTAAGTCTGCTTCGTCTATTGAAAACGGAAGACTTCCTACAAAAATGTTCATATATAAATTTTATAATTCGGGGTAAAGATAGGTTATTAAATTGGTAACTTATTCATAATTAGTCTTTTTATTTTATAAAAACTTTATAATAATGAAATTAAATTTGTTTTTCTTTATAATCTTCAATGATTTGGAAGAAAACTTCTAACAGAGCGTTATGGTCGTCTAATGTAACTAATTTGTTTCTGTGTTCCTTAAAATGAGGAATACCTTTGAAATAGTTGGTGTAATGACGGCGCATTTCTACTATTCCAACTCTTTCGCCTTTCCATTCCATAGACCAAATTAAGTGATTGCGAGCAGCTTCAACTCTATCTGAAATTGTAGGAGCGGCTAGTTTTTCGCCAGTTTTGAAATAATGCTTGATCTCGTTAAAAATCCAAGGATAACCAATTGCGGCACGACCAATCATCATACCGTCAAGACCGTATTTGTTTTTATATTCGAGTGCTTTCTCAGGTGAATCTATGTCGCCATTTCCAAAAATAGGCATAATGATTCTAGGGTTTTCTTTTACTCTTTGAATGTGAGACCAATCTGAATGCCCTTTGTACATTTGAGCTCTAGTTCGAGCGTGAATTGTTAAGGCTTGTACACCTACATCTTGCAATCTTTCAGCTACTTCATCTATATTTATAGAAGATTCGTCCCAGCCCAAACGTGTTTTGACAGTAACTGGAAGGCTTGTGCTTTTGATAACTGCTTTAGTCAAACGAATCATCAAATCGACATCCTTTAATACACCAGCCCCAGCACCTTTACAAACTACTTTTTTTACTGGGCATCCGAAGTTTATATCTACTAAGTCTGGCTGAACGGTTTCAACAATTTTAGCCGACATAGCCATTGCTTCTTCATCACCTCCAAAAATTTGAATACCTACAGGACGCTCATAATCAAAAATGTCTAGTTTTTGTCGGCTCTTTATAGCGTCACGAATTAATCCTTCGGAAGAAATAAATTCTGAATACATCAAGTCGGCTCCGTGAAGTTTACATAAACGGCGAAATGGAGGGTCACTTACGTCTTCCATAGGCGCAAGTAGTAATGGAAAGTCTGGTAATTCTATATTGCCAATTTTGGGCATTGTGCTAATTTTTTGCAAAAATAAGACTTTTAATTTATTAATACATTTGATGTGAATAGATTAAGTATAATTTTAAAAAGAAACACAATTTTAACAAAATGTACGGAAAAACCGTAAAACAAACTTTAGCTTTTTTTGTAACTTCCCAAAAGGAAAAATTCAGTTAAAATATCTATGAAAAAACTGAAAAAAGAATGTTTTTTTGAAATATTGGATAGATGACAAGTGAAGGCTTAAAAGCTTTTTTTAATTAACTTATTAACTATCACTATTTAATATTATGTTGAATAATTTTATATGATAAGTATGACAGTTCTTGTAGCTAGATTTAAAGAATATCCGTTAGTGGTTTGGTATTTTTTTATTGCTGTTTTTATAAATAAAGCAGGTTCATTAGTTATGCCATTTTTGTCGAGGTTTTTACTTCAAAATTGCGACTTTTCTCTTATGCTTATAGGATGGATTTTTTTCTATCTTGGTTTAGGAAGTGTGCTAGGAACCCTTTCTAGTGGTAAGTTAATTGATAAATTTGGGGCCTACAAGATTATTTTAATAAGCCTTTTGAGCAGTTCGTTTTTCTTAGTTTTATTATCATTTATAAGAACCTTTGAGCTGTTTTGTTTGTTTATTTTTTTGTTTTCTTTTTTTGCAGATATGTTAAGGCCTGCCATTTTTTCAATTCTAAAAGATTATACAACTGTAGAAAATAGAATCAAAAGTTTTACACTTATAAGAGTTGCTTCTAATTTAGGATTAATAATAGGACCATTAATTAGTAGTTATATCATTATAAACAATTCGTATGAAGGTGTTTTTGGAAGCTATCGATTAGTCTTTTTTCTTGATGCTTTAACTTGCTTGATTGCTTCTTTAATTATAGGTTATTTTATTCATGAAAGAAAATTTCAGTATCAATTAAAGGAAGATATTATAAATAAGTTCAATATCAAGATGGCGCCTTTAAAAGACAAAGTTTTTTTATTAAACAATATAGTTGCTTGTATTAGTGGGATATTATTCTTTCAATTTTTTTCTGTTTTTCCACTGTATTTCTCAAAACAAACATTTGGAGGAACTATGCCTGTAGAGTATTTTTTTAGTCTGATGGCCTTACTCGTAGCAGTTTTTGAATTAGTTTTTGTAAACTTTTACTTAAAGCTAAAATATTTCAATACCCTAGTGATAGGTTTAGGGTTAGCATTTTTTGTGCTAGGATACCTGTCACTCACTTTGTTGTCTGGCTATTTAGGTGTATTTATTTATGTCCTATGTATTGGTTTAGGTGCTATGCATACTTTTCCGTTTTCAGCTAATATAGTTATAGAGCGTTCTCACTTGCACCAAGAAGGAGTTTTTATGGCTTTTTTTCAAATTAGTTATGGTTTTTCACAAATGATAAGCGGAAAATTAAATACAATTATTGTAGAATATTGGGGTTTTACATTTAATTGGGGTATCACAATTATTTTAGGCATTATTGGCTTGATGCTTAATCATATGGTGTATTTAGCGATAAGAAAAGAGAAAAAAGAATTAACGAATAGGTTAGATAAATATTTTTGATATAATATTTATCTGATTATGAGTGATATGGGAAAATTAAATAGTATAATAATTAAATAACAAATCTTAAAAATTAAAGTATGGAATCAATTGAAAAGCAATTACACGACGTATTAGAACAAATTACAAAAGAAATTAGCGGATCTGCAGGTATCTCTGTAGTTGATGTGCAATCAGGGATGGCATTATCTTCTGTTTCTTTACAAAAAGGTTTTGACCTTGATGTAGCCGCTGCTTATAATGCAGAGGTGGTAAAGCAAAAACAAAAAGCTATGGATGCTTTAAATTTAAAAAATCAAACTCTTGTTGATTTTGTGATTACCCTTACCACACAAATTCATCTTATTGATTTTATTACACCAAATTTTATCTTGTATTTTGCAGTTGATGGTACTACATCAAACTTAGCAATGATAAAAATGGTTATTAAAAAAGCAATGCCAAGATTGAAAGAAATAGTAGCAACTTTCTAAAAAAAATTGATGATATAAATTTACTTTAAAAGTAATATTTCATTCTGTTTACCACTAATTATGAGAGCATTTTTGTAATTAGTGGTACTTGCTTTTGTGCTATTTTCTTTTGATAGCTTCTACTCTTATTTAAGATTTTGTATTCTGTTTAAAAAAATAATGATAATAGTTTAATCTAAAGTCTATTGTAAAATGGGAAGCTATGAAAAAAAAATAAAAAGACCACTTCTAATCATCTAAATCAAAAAAATAATTACCTAAATATGCTAGAAAAAATTAAAACTTTTAGCCAAACATTAGAAATTGAAATACCTGGGTTTATAGGATTTTCAGTTTCTGAAATAAAAACAGGAAAATGTATTTTTTCTAAATCTGTAGAACCTTCTTTAGATATGGAACTCATCTCAAAATATAATGTTGATTTTGTAAAAGCAAAGTTAAATTCTAAGACCGTAGCAGGCATTCCAGGCCAAATTAACTCAATAATTGTCATAATGGATACCCAATTTCACCTTTTAGACTTAACAAAAGACAATGAGTTTTTCTTTTATATAATAGCTGATAGCAAAAAATCCAACCTAGCAATAATCACAGCTAAACTTGCAAGTTGTAAAAAAATGATGAGCGAAAAAAACAATTGAAAACAACAAATTTTACCAAACAATCCAAAAGCTTCTGAAAAGAATTGAATTTAGCTTGAGTAAGTTTATTGATATTGTTTATTACTATATTTTGGAACGAATGATTTTAATTGCCAAACTTTTAGACTATCTTTGCCTTCAAGGTTGAGTTTGACTTAACTCTATAAGGAGATACGAAGATGAAGAAAATAAGAAACTTTTGCATTATTGCACATATCGACCATGGTAAAAGCACCTTGGCAGATCGATTACTAGACGCAACTCAGACAGTAACTGCTCGTGAAGCACAGGCTCAGTTATTGGATAATATGGATTTAGAACGTGAACGAGGTATTACTATCAAGAGTCACGCAATCCAGATGGAATACAATTATAAAGGAGAGCAATACATTTTAAATCTTATAGACACACCTGGACACGTAGACTTTTCGTATGAAGTTTCTCGTTCAATTGCTGCTTGTGAAGGTGCTTTGCTTATTGTAGATGCAGCACAGAGTATACAAGCGCAAACTATTTCTAATTTATATTTAGCGTTAGAAAATGACTTGGAAATTATTCCTGTTCTAAATAAAGTTGATTTACCTAGTGCTAATCCAGAAGAGGTAAGTGATGATATTGTTGATTTATTAGGATGTAAGTTAGAGGATATTATTCATGCATCAGGTAAAACTGGTTTTGGAGTTGATAAAATTCTAGAAGCTATTGTAGAACGTATTCCTGCCCCTGAAGGTAATCCAGAAGAACCTTTACAAGCTTTAATTTTTGATTCTGTTTATAATCCATTTAGAGGAATTGAAGTTATTTTTCGTGTAAAAAATGGAGAAATCAAAAAAGGTCAGAAAATTAAATTTATGGCAACAGGCAATGAATATTTTGCCGACGAAATAGGAACTTTAAAACTAAATCAGGTGCCTAAAAATGTTATTTCCGCTGGTGATGTTGGTTATTTGATTTCGGGTATAAAAGAAGCGAAAGAAGTAAAAGTAGGTGATACTATTACTGATGCTAAAACACCAACTACCAATATGATTACTGGTTTCGAGGATGTAAAACCAATGGTGTTTGCTGGAATTTACCCTGTAGATACTGAAGACTATGAAGAACTTCGTGCTTCTATGGAAAAATTGCAGCTAAATGATGCGTCTTTAGTCTTTACTGCCGAAAGTTCTGCGGCATTAGGTTTTGGTTTTCGTTGTGGTTTCTTAGGAATGTTGCATATGGAGATTATCCAAGAGCGTTTAGAGCGTGAGTTTAATATGACAGTAATAACAACTGTGCCTAACGTTTCGTATTTTGCTTATACAAAAAAAGACCCAGAAACTCCTTTTGTGGTAAATAATCCATCTGATTTACCAGAACCTTCAAAACTAGATAGAGTAGAAGAGCCCTATATTAAAGCTACTATTATTACTAAAGCTGATTTTGTTGGAAATGTAATGAGTTTGTGTATCGAAAAACGTGGACAAATAACAAATCAAACTTATTTAACAACTGAACGTGTAGAATTAAACTTCGATATGCCGTTAGCTGAAATTGTATTTGATTTTTATGACCGATTAAAAACAGTTTCTAAAGGTTATGCATCGTTTGATTATCATCCAATAGGAATGCGTACGTCTAAATTAGTTCGTTTAGATGTTTTGTTAAATGCACAGAATGTTGATGCTTTATCTGCCTTAATACACGAAGATAATGCTTATCATATTGGAAAAAAAATGTGCGAGAAATTGAGAGAATTAATTCCGAGACAGCAGTTTGATATTCCAATTCAAGCAGCGATAGGAGCAAAAATTATAGCACGTGAAACTATAAAAGCTTTACGAAAAGACGTTACCGCAAAATGTTATGGTGGAGATATTTCACGTAAGCGTAAATTACTTGAAAAACAAAAGGCTGGTAAAAAGCGTATGCGTCAAGTAGGAAATGTAGAAATTCCACAATCGGCATTTATGGCGGTTCTAAAGCTTAATGATTAAATGAAGGCTGATTTTAAAATAATTAATTTAAATGGGCTGATTCGAAAAGAATCAGCCCATTTTTTTAATATATTAAGAGGTGTTTATCTTCTATTATTAACTTTATCAGTTGGAGCAGGGGTGTCACATTTCCAATTAGGGTCTTTGTTGGATTTATTAGTAACAGCATAAATTGTTCCGTCTTTAGAATAGATGTCTATAAATTCAGATTCTTTATCCGCTCTAAAAATAGATGCTTGGACTCCATTAGGAGAGTAACTTAGTTTTATTGTGGCAAACTTATCTGAAACTCCTTTTCCTCCAAAAGAACGAATGTTAGGAAATTTTGCCTGAAGTTCAGGACTAAAGCTTGAAGTTTCGGTAATTTCAAATTTTTCAAATTCCCCTTTTGTGTTTGGTATAATTATTTCAGTTGAATTCTTATTGTCAACTATAGTAAATAGCTTGTTTTTTAAAGTGTTTAAGTCTAACTTGAATAGCTTGAATTCTTTAGGAAAATTTACTCTTTTACTGTTTTGATGTAAGGTGATTTTTCCTTTTTTTGAATCGGCTGCTGTCCAATAATTTGTTTTTTCTTGTGATTTACAAGTGATAAATGAGAGAAAAAAAAGTGATATAAATAGATTTTTTGCGATTTTCATATAGCTTGTTTTTTTGTTTATTATTCTTTCTATTGCAAAAATTATTCCAAAATAAAAAAGGCACCTCTTTTGAGAGAGTGCCTTTAGATTTTTTATGAATAAAAAATTATTCTACAATTATACGTTTAACTACTTTATTAGTTCCATCAAAGATAGATACTAAATAAACTCCAGTTTGAGCATCATTTAAAGATATAGTTTGATTGAATACTGCTTCAGAATTGAAAGCTCTATCATAAATTTGTCTTCCTCTTATATCGTAAACTTTAATAGTTACGTCTTTATGTTGAGGTAAGAACTTTATTGTAAAGTTTCCGTTTGAAGGGTTAGGAAACATTTCAAAACCTTGTAATTCAAAGTTTTCATTTGATAAGTTAGGTGTAATTGTGAATGCATTATTGTTTACATCAAAGAAAAATGACTTTTGAGTTGCAGTCACTGCAGATCTAACCATAATACGACAATTTGATTGTGTTGTAGCTGGATTAGGCATTGTTACTGATTCTGTACCGTCATTAGGAGTTCCTGCTAATAATGTAGTCCAAGTTAAACCACTATCATAAGTAATTAAGATATCAACATTTGCTACGCTAAATGGAGCTACGTTTGTTGAGCCTCTAACCCATGTTACAGTTTGTGGAAGTCCACCTGTATAAGAGATACCTGTAGTTCCTTGTGAAGAAACGCTAAAAGCACCACCAGTTGTGTTAGTGGTAACAGTCATATTGGTAAAGTTTGTTTGTCCTACTTTGATAGGAGGATTTGAACTGTATGGGGAATTGTCTCTTACTGTAACTCTAAAATTCATTGTTCTTGCCACAGATAATAAAAATTCAGAATTCATCCCAGCATCTCCACCTACTTGTGCAGTAGAAAGCGAGTTTGCCATAACTGATGTCATTTTAGGAAAATATCTTAAAGTAGAAGCGGTTGGTGCCCATGAAAGGAAGTTTGGTCCACTTGCTTTCGTTGCTGTAGCATTACTAAATGCATTTGAGTATGTTGAAGGTTTGTCAAATTGTTCCCATTGATAAGTTAAAGCGTCTCCTGCGTTGGCGTCAGATCCAGAGCAATCTAGAGCAAACGGTGTACTTATTGGAATTGTAATTGATGCTCCAGTTACAGTTACAGCTGGAGTAGCATTGTTAGCGCTGATTACAGTGTTTATAGCACAGGCTTTTGTGTTCATATTGGTTTGTATTTCATCAATTGTACCCGCATGATATGTGTCAATAGAGTGAGGTACTAAATCTACTGATGTAATTCCAGCATATCCCATAATTGTAATACCAGACCCAACCTCATAACCACCTCCGTGATTTGCGAAAGTAAAGGTGTGGCGACCTCCTAATTGATGACCAACTTCGTGTACTACGAAGTCTATATCAAAATCATCTCCTTGTGGGACTCCTCTAGTAGTGAAACCACTTCCTTTTCCTTGACCTGTACTTGTCCAAGGCGCCACAGTAGTGTCAATTACTCCACAAACACACCCTATGCAACCAGCGTTACCGTTACCTGTTGCTCCCCCAACAGCAGAAAACAGGTGTCCAATATCATAATTAGCAGCACCAATAATGTTGGTTAAGTTTGTTTGTAAGGCAGCATTATAGCCAGTGTCTGCTCCGTCTGTATATCCATCAGTTGCAGGATTGTTGAAAAATACATTTGTTGTGTTTGCAATCAAGTTAAGGTGTAATCCTAAATCTTTTTCATATACGCCATTGCAACGTGTAAGGGTGTTGTTTACAGCTGTTACAACTAATCCTATGTTTCCTGTTGTGGTTGTCCAGCCGTAATATGCGGAATATTCAGCAGTTACAGATTGTGCTAAGCGCAAAGTTTTAAGTTCGCCCGTGCTAGATTTGTTGATGCTTTTTGCGGTGTTGTTTAGATTTTCAGTTAAAGATTCGTCAACAGTTGAGCAAGTCCATCCAGATTTGCTTTTATCACGTTGTGATTTATAAACTGAATAGATAGTATGGTCTTGAGAGTATGCTTCAATAAATTCAGCAGGCTTTTCGTCAACTCTGAATACTGTTGTGCTAATACCATTAGGTGCAATAGCTATTTTTAAAGTAGCGTATTTATCTGTAATTCCTTTTCCAGAGTATGCCCTAATTTCAGGAAAACGAGCTTGTAATTCAGGTTCAAAATTTGAAGCTTCAAAAACTTCAAAATCTTCAATTTGACCATCAGCATTTGGTAAAGAAATGATGGTAGAGTTTTTTCTTGCTGTTGTTCCAACAATAGAAAATAGTTCTTGACGCAATGGATTGATGTCAAGGTTGAAAAGTTTGTATTCTTTTGGGTAAGAAGCTCTGGATACTGCTTTGTCTGTTGCTACTTTGCCTTTGCTGGCTTCACTTGAAGACCAGTATTTTCCAGTTTGAGCATTAGAAAAAAATGCCAAACCTGAAAAACATGCGATTAGTATTCGTTTTTTCATAATTAGGAATAATTTAGTTGAAGTACAAATGTATTATAATTATATAAAATATGATAAAATTTTAATTAAAAAATTTTTAAATAGGTTTTTTTTAGTTTTTTATTTGTTTTTAACAAAATAAATGTAAACTGTTTTTTTGTGTGAATTGAAAATAAATGGTTTTTTGGATAAATCCTAGAATTATATCGAGATTTGGATTTATGTTATAAATTTGCCCTCAAATAATTTGATTTTGAAAATTTTTCAATCTATACAGGAATTTAAGAGTGATAAAAAGACAATTATAACAATTGGTACTTTTGATGGTGTTCATAAGGGGCATCAGAAGGTCTTAAGTAAACTTATTAATGAGGCAAGAGAGTGTGAGTTGGAAAGTTTATTGCTCACTTTTGATGTGCATCCACGAATTATACTTGAAAAAGAGTCTGAGGTACAATTGTTGACAACTAATTGTGAGAAAATTAAATTGTTGGAAGAAGAAGGAATTGATAATCTTGTCATCCAAAAATTCGACAAACAATTTGCAGAATTGCCAGGTAGAGATTTTGTTCAACAAGTATTAGTTGAAAAACTAAACACGAAAAAAGTTATAATAGGTTACGATCATAGGTTTGGTAAAAATCGGCAATGTGGTATTGAAGATTTAATCTTGTATGGTGAAGAATTTGGTTTTGAAGTTGAACAAATTTCTGCAAAAGAAATAGATGAAATTAAGATTAGTTCAACCCGAATTAGAAATGCTATTTTAGAAGGGCGCATCGGGATTGCTAATGATTATTTAGGGTATCATTATTTTTTTTCTGGAGTCGTGGTAAAAGGAAAGCAATTAGGAAGAACAATAGGATTTCCTACAGCAAATATTCAAATTGATTCAATCCAAAAAATAGTGCCAAAATATGGAGTGTATGTAGTCACAGGAGAGAATGGGGGAGAGGTTTATAAGGGTATGATGAACATAGGTGTCAGACCAACAGTAGATGGTCAAAATTTATCTGTAGAGGTGCATTTTTTTGATTTTGATCAAGATGTTTATGGTAAAGAGTTTAAAATTAATATTTTAGAGTTTGTTAGAGAGGAGAAAAAATTTGATTCCATAGAAGAGTTAAAAGCTCAAATATCTAGGGATAAAGAATTTTCTCTAAATTATTTTGAAACACTCAGTTGAAAAAATATAGTTTGGTATTTTGTTTCAAAAAAATGACTATATTTGCACCCTTAATTAACAGAGGTCGTGTACCTCAAATTAATCAATAAGATTATGTCAGTAAAAATTAGATTACAAAGACACGGTAAAAAAGGGAAGCCTTTTTACTGGATTGTAGCGGCAGATGCTCGCGCAAAAAGAGATGGTAAATTCTTAGAGAAAATCGGAACTTACAATCCAAATACTAACCCAGCAACTATTGACTTAAATGTTGATAAAGCAGTTACTTGGTTATTTAACGGTGCTCAGCCAACTGACACTGCAAGAGCAATTCTTTCTTACAAAGGTGCTTTGTTAAAACATCACTTAGAAGGTGGAGTACGTAAAGGTGCTTTAACTGCTGAGCAAGCTGAGGCTAAATTCACTGCTTGGTTAGATGAAAAAGCAGGAAAAGTAAATGCTAAAAAAGATGGTTTAGCAAAATCTAAAGCTGATGCTAAAGCGGATGCTTTGAAAGCTGAAAAAGTTGCTAATGAAAAGCGTGTAGCTGCTCAAGCAGAGGCTGCAAAAGCTGCTGAAGTAACAGAAGAAGTTGCTGAAGAAGTAGAAGCTACTACTGAAGAAGCTC
The DNA here is from genome assembly GCA_030053945.1 of Limnohabitans sp. Classification (GTDB taxonomy): domain Bacteria; phylum Bacteroidota; class Bacteroidia; order Flavobacteriales; family Flavobacteriaceae; genus Flavobacterium. Next base: position 182,676 of record JASGCW010000001.1, on the reverse strand, counting down.
CAGCTGTTGAAGAGAACAACGAACAAACAGAAGCTTAATTATAAAAGGCGATAATGCGTAAAGACGATTGTTTTTATTTAGGTAAAATCGCTAAAAAGTTTAGTTTCAAAGGGGAAGTCCTTATCTATCTAGATACTGACGAACCTGAAATGTATGAAGATTTGGAATCAGTTTTTGTTGAATTCAACAAAAACTTGGTTCCATTTTTTATTGAAAACGGTCAACTTCATAAAGGTGATTTCTTAAAAGTTAGATTTGAAGATGTAGATAACGAAGAAAAAGCTGATGAACTTTTAGGTCGTGAAGTATATTTGCCTTTAACAATGTTGCCAAAACTTGAAGGCAATAAATTTTATTATCACGAGGTAATTGGTTTTGATGTTTTAGATAAGCGTTTAGGGAACATTGGTAAAATAGTTTCCATAAACGATAGTGCAGCACAGCCTTTGTTTGAAATTGAGAAAGACGGAATTGAAATTTTAATTCCAATGATTGATGATTTTATTATTGAAGTAAATCGTGATTCCAAAACAATTTCCTTAAATACTCCTGTAGGATTGGTTGATTTGTATTTGGGATAGTAGGCAGTCGCAGTTTGCAGTATTCAGTTGAATACTTCTGAAATTAAAAATCGTTGATCTTCAATCCTAAATCAAAATAATGTTTCAATTCAAACAATTTAATATTCATCAAGACAGATGCGCAATGAAAGTTGGCACCGATGGCGTTTTATTAGGCGCTTGGACACCATTAATCAACAATCCTTATAACATTTTAGATATTGGTACTGGTACAGGTCTAATTGCATTAATGTTAGCCCAAAGAAGTCAAGCAGAGCAAATCGACGCTATTGAAATTGATGATGAAGCTTACGAACAAGCAACCGAAAATTTCGAAAACTCGCCTTGGAATGATCGTTTATATTGCTATCACGCAGGATTAGATGAATTTGTTGATGAGGTAGAAGAAGAATTTGATTTAATTGTTTCTAATCCGCCGTTTTATACTGATGAATACAAATCAGGCAACGAGCAACGTGATAGTGCTCGTTTTGAGGATTCTTTACCATTTGAAGAATTAATTGAGGCAGCTGACTTTTTTTTATCTGAAAACGGAATTTTTTCAGTGATAATCCCATTTAAAGAAGAAGAAAAATTTATTTCTCTTTGTCAAGAGCGAGGCTTATTTCCATTAAAAATTACTCGTGTAAAAGGTACACCAACCTCTGAAATAAAAAGAAGTTTACTTGCTTTTGTAAGAATTGAGCAAGTTCTTCTAATAGATGAATTAGTTATTGAAACTTCGCGACATCAATACACTTCTGAATATATTGAATTGACTAAAGATTTTTATTTGAAAATGTAAAAGAACGAAAATTTCAAAATCCAAATTTCGAAAATTTAATTGAATTTATTCATTAATTCTTCTTTACTGCTCACTTGGAGTTTCTCATAAATATTTCTAACGTGCGTTTTTATGGTATTCACACTCAGGCATAAATCATCTGCAATAGAGGCATAGCTTCTGCCTTTAGAAAGTAAATTTAGTACTTCGTTTTCTCTTTCGGTTAGTTCGTTATGTTGCTTTTGTTGAAAAGATTCTACTACCATACGAGCAATATTAACGCTCATTGGTGCCCCACCTATTTTTAATTGTTGTAACGCCTCAATCACTTTTTGTTTTCCTGAATTTTTAGTAAGATACCCTACGGCACCCGCACATAAAGCATCAAAGACATATTGAGAGTTTTCGTGAATAGACACTACTATAATAGCTACAGATGGCAAAATTTGCTTTAATTGTTTTATCCCCTCGATACCATTAATGCCAGGTAAAGTAATATCAGTTAAAATAATATCTGGAGAAAGATTTTTTATTACAGGTAATGCCTCTTCATACGATTCAAAGTCACCAACAACTTCGTATCCTTCTTCTTGATTGATAATTTCTTTGAACGAATTTCGTAAAATCTCGTAATCTTCTATTAAAACAATTTTCATATGTAGATAATTATTTGTTTTTTATTTGTCATATGGTATCGCCTTATCTTCATTGGTGTTTGTTTGCAACAAACTTGTTGTTAATGGCGATTTCATATGTGTGAAATTTCATTTGTCATAGGTAATCCCGAAATTTCGGGAGTATCGCTTTTATTTATAGGTGTTTATCTCACATCGTATTTATTTTCATCTGTGTTCGATGATTTATCAATTGCATACGCAAACTTCTAGTTTATGGCGATTTCATATTGCAAAAGTAAATAAACCAACCAAGAGTGACAATTTTTAAAATTATTGAAGAGCTATTTGTTTAATACCTAATCATTTCACGTCACCCTTGATGGGTAATTTATTTGGGGTACATTATTTCTTAAAAAAGTAATTTTTGAACTTCCGTTTAATTACCCAGCGAATCGATTATGCTATCATTTTCAAAAGTTCTAGATGTGGTATCTGGATTATTAACATCTACAGCGTGATTTTTTTTAGCATTTATCTGTTCTGGAGTTTCAGAAATTCCTTCTTGGCTACAAGAAAATATACCGAATGCTGTTAAAGCCAATAATAGTAGTTTTTTCATTTTTTTAATGAGTTTAAATTATTAAAGTGCAAATTTCTTACATTCAAAATCATTTTATTTCACCCGAAATGGGTGATTTTATTCTATAATTCCTTTTTAAAACAAAGAATTTAACTCATTGATTAAGAAGTTTTATTTAGAATTTAGTTTTAAAAATTAGTAGAAATAGGGCTATCAAAACTTGACAGCCCTAAAAAAAACAACTTCAAACCTATGAAAAAAACTATTCTTTAATAAATTTTTTAGTTAATTGACCTTGGGCAGTTACAATTTTCACTACATATAAACCAGCTGATAAATTAGATGTATTCATATAGTTATTAGTAGTTTCAGCGATTAATTTACCTTGTAAATCATATATTTTTAACGAAGTAATAGTAGCGTTGTCTGTTGATGATGCATTTAAAATATCTTTTACAGGGTTAGGGAATACGCTTATCGAGTTGTTTAGTTCGAAATTATTAGTTGCTAAACCAGTACTTCCATATAATTTTATTAAGTAACCAGTATTATCTTCATTTCTGTAACTTGTAAAAGAACCCCCGATAAGAATTTGTCCATTATTTTGTACAATTATCGAATTGACGTAAAAATTATCATTAAATCCTGTTCCTGTATTAAAAGTAGTGTCCTTGGTTCCATCGTTATTTAAACGAATGATACCTTTTTCAACTATTAAATTATAACTTGAAAATGGACCGCCCACAATAATTTTTCCATCAGTTTGTAAAGCAATAGAATGAACACCAGTATTGAAACCAGTTCCTCTGTTAAAAGTAGTGTCTTTAGTTCCATCTATATTTAGTCGGATAATGAAATGTTCAGCTATTCCTTTATATATGGTGAAATCACCCGCCACGATAATTTTCCCATCAGTTTGCAATGCTAAAGAAGAAACTGCATTATTAAAGCCAGTTCCAGTGATAAAAGAAGTGTCTTTAGATCCATCTGCATTTAAACGTATAATTCCACTTTCAATGACGCCATTGTAATAACCAAGTGTCCCCCCCACAATGATTTTTCCATCATTTTGAATAATTATAGAATTAACGCCTTGAGTAAAACCAGTTCCTATGTTAAAAGTAGTATCTTTTGTTCCATCTGGATTTAATCTAACAATTTTTTGAGTTGCAGTTCCATTGTAGGTGGTGAAATCACCACCAATCAAAATTTTTCCATCAGTTTGTAAAGCGATACATTTAACAGTAGCATTGAAACCAGTTCCTATGTTAAAAGTAATATCTTTGGTTCCATCTGGATTTAAACGGATAATTGATTTCTCACTCACCCCATTATATGTTGTGAAATGACCTCCTAATAGGATTTTTCCATCGGTTTGTACTACTATAGCAGCAACATTGTAATTGAAACCAGTTCCTGTATTAAAAGTGTTATCTTTCGTTCCGTCGTTATTTAAACGTGTAATTTTTCCAGTGTTTACTCCACTATAATTTGTAAACATACCACCCACAAGGATTTTTCCGTCAGATTGAACAGCAGTTGAATATACGCTGTCATTAAATCCGATTCCTGTAATAAAAACATTGTCTTTTGTTCCATCATTGTTTAAACAAATAATATTATTCTCAGTTATATTGTTGTAAGAGCTGAATAAACCACCTACAATAATTTTTCCATTAGAAAGAGAGTTGATAGTTAATACACTACTACTAAAACCAGTTCCTATATTAAAAGTAGTGTCCTTGGTTCCATCGTTATTTAAACGTATAATTCTATTTGAGTTTACACCATTATAATTAGTAAAAGATCCTCCTATAAGAATTTTTCCATCAGTTTGAATAGCTACATAATTAATACCTGCATTGAATCCAGTTCCTAGATTAAATGTAGTATCTTTTGTTCCATCTTGATTTAGTCGTATAATAAAATTCTCATTTACACCATTATAATTCGTAAAAGCACCTCCTAGTAGGATTTTTCCATCTGTTTGTATTGCTATTGAATTAACAAAAGAATTTAAACCAGTTCCTGTGTTAAAAGTTGTATCTTTAGTACCATCGCTGTTTAAACGGATAATTCTATTTTCAGTTATTCCTTTATAATTAAGAAATTCTCCACCTACAAGAATCTTTCCATCAGGTTGAATAGCAATAGAATTAATTTTATTATCAAACCCAGTTCCTACATTAAAAGAAGTATCTTTAGTACCATCGCTATTTAAACGGATAATTCTATTTTCAGTTATTCCTTTATAAGTAGTAAAATTTCCTCCAACAAGAATTTTTCCATCAGGCTGAATTACAATGGAAGAAACAGTTGTATTAAAACCAATTAAATAGTTGAAAAAATTATCTATAGTTCCATCACTATTTAAACGAATAATTTTTCCTAAAGTAAAACCTTCATAAGATGTAAATATACCACCTACAATAATTTTTCCATCAGGTTGAATTGCAATAGAATTGACAGCAGCATCAAATCCATTTAAGGTGTTAAAACTATTATCTTTAGTGCCATCGTTATTTAAACGGATAATTCTTTTTTCATTTTTTCCTTTATAAGTAGTAAAATTACCACCCACTAAAACTTTTCCGTCAGATTGAACTACAGTTACATTTATAGGACCGTTAAATCCATTGCCACTACCATAATTCTGTGCTACATCTCCTGGATTTTGGGCATTACCTAGGACAGCAAGAAGAATAAAAAAACAAAATAAAATTTTTTTCATAAACAAAAATTTTTAAAAATACCTACTCTATTTTTGGATTTTCGGCCTACTCCATTTTTTAGAATTATAACCGTGGCAAAGGTATTTTGTGAAAAAATAGCACACTTCACCCATTTCGGGTGATTTTTTGTTGAGATTAGTTAAAATTTGGTTAAACCAACGAGTTTGTTTTAGACTTGACTTTAGAGTGGGTAGAAAAACTATGCTGATCAACCTTGTTTTCTTTCAAATTAATATTTTAACAGTGTTTTTATTTTTGTTGCTTATATTTATCCAAAACGAAAAAGACTGTCGTTACTGACAGTCTTTAGGCTATTTAGATATAAAGAGTTTTAATTACCAATGCAAATTGAAGTAGCATAAGCATAATTAGTGCCATTGGTTAAAGAAGTAGCTTCGCCATTTTTCCAAATTTGAGCTTTAGCTAGATCAGACAATTTAAATTTATATCTTCCATCTATTGCTCCTGCAACATATACATCAGATCCAGAAACAACTATAGAATTTCCTCTAGAATTTATGTTTCCAACTGGTAGGGAAGTTACTGTGCCATTTTTCCAAACTTTGCCTGTATTTCCTTCATAACCAGTTGCATATACGTCAGACCCTGATATGTAAACAGAATTAACTGCTGCTTCTGTTCTTCCGTCAGTCAAAGAAATTGCTGTACCATTTTTCCAAATCGTTGCTATAGAACTATTATAGCCACCTACATATACATCTGATCCTGAAACTAAAATAGAATTAGCTACAGCTCTAGTTGTGCCGTCGGTTAAAGAAGTAGCATTTCCATTTTTCCAATATTTGGCTACACCACCATCAGTACTCCCAGCTATATATACATCAGATCCCGAAACAAAAATAGAGTTAGCTGAAGTTCTACTTGTACCATCAGTTAATGAAGTTGGAGTTCCATTTTTCCAATATTTAGCTATTCCATTTTCTCGACCAGTTACATATACATCAGATCCTGAAACAAAAATTGCGCTAGCGTAAGCCGTAGTTGTACCATCGGTTAAAGAAGTAGCTACACCGTTTTTCCAAAATTTAGCGGTCTCACCTTCACTACCCGCTACATATACATCAGATCCTGAGGCGAAAACGGATGAGACAAAAGCATTTTTTGTACCATCAGTTAATGATGTAGCGATACCATTCTTCCAAATTTTGGCTACATTGTAATTTCCGTTACTTTCATAACCTCCAACATAAATATTTTTTGTGTTTGATTGTTCTGGGGTTTCAGAAATTTCTTTTTTGCTACAAGAAAATAAACTAATTGTAATACAACTTAGTAAAAGTAATTTTTTCATTTTTTTCATTTTTTGGCAAACTTATAAATTCTATATATTTGGTATTTCACCCATTTCGGGTGATTTTTTATCCAATTTTGCCTTTAAAAATTATTGTAGTTCCTGAGTTTGATTGTATAATTAATTCGGATTTAATTTTGTTTGCTCTTTTTTGAAGATTTAGTAATCCGTTTTGTCTTGGTAGTTTTTTTGGCTCGAAACCTATTCCGTTGTCTTTACATTCAATAAATAAATAGGTGTCTTCTATCCTAAATAATAGATCCAATTGTGTGGCTTGACTATGTTTGTATGAATTAGTTAAAGCTTCTTTAAAAAGTAATAATAATTGTCTGTTCCAGAAATTAGGTAATAAAAAATTGGCATTATCTACTTCATTCATTACCATAAATTTTATCGAAGTATATTCAAATAAGTTTTCTCCAAAATCAGTTAAAGCAAAAATCAACTCTTCAAGCGTGCCATTTTTACTGTCTATTGCCCAAATAAAATCGCGAATTCCTTGAAATAAATCTTGGCTATCATTATAAATTCTCTCTACAATAGGATAGTTTTTGTTGGTCTTTAATTGCTCGTCATTCAAAAGTTTGTCAGATAAAATGGATATACCTGCTAGTTTATTTCCTAACTCATCGTGAAAATCTTGTGCTATGTTATGTCGCATTTCGTTGAGTTGAAATTGTAGCTTTTCATTAGAGTCTAGTAAGTTTTGTAAGCGATTATTTCTTTTTTCTAATGTTTGTATTCGTAAAAACACTAAAAAACCAATTAAACTTAATCCTATAATTAAAATTGGAATGTAATAGTACCAGCGAAAGTACCAAACTGGTATTTTTTCAATAAAATAAGTTGGTGTCGTTGTCCAATTAGAGAAATAATATTTTGCTCTGATTCTTAATTGATAAATACCTGCTTTATAATTTGATAAATCAATTGTAGCCCCATTTAGATTTTGCCATTTTTGATTGTTTATTTGATATTGAATTAGGTGTTTAGATCTATAAAAACTAATTATGTCTGTTTTTAATGTAACCTCTTCCTCGGGATATATCAATAATGTGGATGAAGGAAGTAATGTTTTTTCATTTGAACTTAGCATTATTTTAAGGGGAGATAGAGCTTGTAGTAAATTTGGTTTGAAAATATCTATTCCGTTATTGCCTAGCGCAATTAATTCTTTACTTTTATTTTGATATATCTTTGAATAGAAAGACGATGATAATCCTTCATTTTTTGTGTATAAATTATAATTGTCTTCTTTAAAATTTACTAATCCTTTCTGACTTGCTATCCATATTTCGTTAGTCGATGTTATGGTGAAATCGTTGAAAAAATTGCTATTGTTGTTTGTGTATGGATTGTTTTTGATTTTTTTGCCATCATAAATAATCAAATTTTGAAACTGAAGTAAGTATAATTTGTTATCCTTGATAAAAGCATTTATTATTTCATCACTAAAGAAACCTGATTTTTTATTATAAAGTTTTTCTACTTTAAGGTTTTTATTGATGATAAAAAGCCCATAATTTGAGATCGCGCATAATTTATTTTGGAATACTAGGAGTTTTTTGATTCTTAAAAAATTGTATTCTTCTGGAGTTAAATTAAAATCAACGTTGTTTTGACTGTTGTTTTTAAAATAGATAAGTTTAGAATCTCCAAATTCAATTTTTGTATCGTTCCAAAAAAAGGTTTGTTGATTTAGATCGCTTAAAATTGTTTTGTTTAAGAAACTAAAAGACTCTTTTTTTCCTTTTTTGTTTATTGCGAAAATGGTATCGTTATTTGCTCCTGAAAAAAAACTAGCTGTTTTAAATTCTTTTTTTTCTAAAAAATTATATTTTTTATCCGTTCCAATTATATTATCAGTTACAAGGAAAAAATCATTAGTAGATAGTTCTAAATAGTCAAAAACATAATTTCCTTTTAAGGCGTTTTTTTTAAGTGATAGTATGTTTTCTTGAAATTGTAATAGTCCATTTCCATATGTGCTCACCCAAATAGTATTGTCATTAGAAATTACAATATCACTTACGGGAGATTTTAAAATATTATTTTTAAAAAGTGTTGTGCCGTTTTTTTGCTTATCGATAATAAACAATTCGTTGGTAGTTGTTTTTTTGTCTAATAGAATATAAGCTTTAAATTTATCATTTTCAGAATAATGAATAATTGTTTTGTCATAGAGAGGCAATGACGAAATTTTTAATATTTTTTTTGAGTTAAACTCTATTATGGCGTTTGGTGTAACGGCTATGTAATGATTTTTTTTGTTAATAATGTCTATTATGTAGTAATCTTTTAAAAAAGCAAACATTTTTTTTTCTGATTCCTTTAACGCGATTATTCCTTTAAACTGTGGGGAAAAGCGATCAGTAAAAGCGTAAATTTTATTATTTAATTTTGCAATTTGTAAATTAAAAGGTTGCTGATTTTTGGGAACAATATTTTTTTTTCTTAGAAACAATAAATATTCTTTATCAATCCATTTTAAAGAGTTTGAAATAGGAATTAATGAAAGCAATTTTATATTATTTCTATCATTTTTGTCAAAAACATTTAGGCGACATTTATTCTCAATTGAGTATATGTTGCCATCATTATCGGAAATAATCTGCTGATGTTTTGAAAATTTATCTTTATTGTTGCCTAACGGTTTGAATGTTTTATTCTCAAAAAGATAGCATCCACCACCCCAAGTAGCTATGTATTTTTTGCTTTCTTGTTCATATATATCAATTATAAAACTATTGGATAATCCATTGTTGCGGTTAAAAACGGTGAATTCATGACCGTTAAATTTAGTGAGACCATTATCAGTACCTATCCATAAATAACCTTCTTTGTCTTGAATGATTTGATAGCATAAATCGTGTGGTAGCCCATTTTCTGAAGTATAATGGGATATTTTAAATTGACTAAAAAGAGCAATTGGAAATAATAAAAATAGAATTTTAACCATAGAAAAAAACCAATTGCTAATTTATAAAAATGCTAATAAAAATTATAACATTTGTTCGTTGAATTGTTAAAAATCTTTCTTTATTTTTGTACTCTATAAAATCAAACAGATGAAACCAGATTTATTTCAATCGCCTGATTATTACTTATTAGACGATTTATTATCAGAAGAGCATAAATTAGTACGCGACGCAGCTCGTGCTTGGGTAAAGAAAGAAGTTTCTCCCATTATAGAAGAATACGCTCAAAGAGCGGAATTCCCACATCAAATTGTAAAAGGTTTGGGAGAAATTGGAGGTTTTGGTCCTTATATTCCTGTTGAATATGGTGGTGCTGGATTAGACCAAATTTCTTACGGACTAATTATGCAAGAAATAGAACGTGGTGATTCTGGAGTTCGTTCTACATCATCAGTACAATCTTCGTTAGTTATGTACCCTATTTGGAAATATGGAAACGAAGAGCAAAGAATGAAATATTTGCCAAAATTAGCAACAGGTGAGTGGATAGGTTGTTTTGGTCTAACAGAACCAGACTTTGGGTCTAATCCAGGAGGGATGGTAACTAATTTTAAAGATATGGGTGACCACTATCTTTTAAATGGGGCAAAAATGTGGATTTCTAACGCTCCTTTTGCTCAAGTTGCGGTGGTTTGGGCTAAAAATGAAGAAGGTCGTATTCACGGTTTGATCGTTGAAAGAGGTATGGAAGGTTTTTCAACACCAGAAACTCATAACAAATGGTCGCTTCGTGCGTCTGCAACAGGTGAGTTAATTTTTGACAATGTAAAAGTGCCTAAAGAAAACTTATTGCCTAATAAATCAGGCTTAGGAGCTCCACTAGGATGTTTAGATTCTGCTCGTTATGGTATTGCTTGGGGTGCTATAGGAGCTGCAATGGATTGTTATGATACTGCTTTGCGTTATTCAAAAGAGCGTATTCAGTTTGACAAACCTATTGGAGCAACACAATTGCAACAAAAGAAATTAGCAGAAATGATTACTGAAATCACTAAAGCACAATTGTTGACTTGGAGATTAGGTGTTCTTCGTAATGAAGGTAGAGCTACTTCAGCTCAAATTTCTATGGCTAAACGTAATAATGTTGATATGGCATTGACTATTGCTCGTGATGCACGTCAAATGTTAGGAGGTATGGGTATTACAGGTGAATATTCTATTATGCGTCATATGATGAATTTAGAATCGGTTGTTACTTATGAAGGTACTCACGATATTCACTTGTTAATTACAGGTATGGATGTTACAGGTTTTCCAGCTTTTAAGTAATTAAACAATAGATAAATTTGATTTAAAATGCTTCCTTAATTCAGGAGGCATTTTTAATTTTGTGTAAATTTTTAGAAATGAGTATTCAGACAATTCATAATAGTATCCAACCTCAAAAAGATATTTTACTTAATCACACACTTTATAAAAAAATTAAGTCAATAGATGATTTAAATTCTTTTTTAGAAATACATATTTATGCCGTGTGGGATTTTATGTCCTTGCTAAAAGCTTTACAACAAAAATTAACTTGTACGCTGACCCCGTGGTTTCCTACAGTTAATACTGAGACACGATATTTGATAAATGAGATAGTTTTAGCTGAAGAATCAGATCTTTCATTAGACGGAAGAAGATTAAGTCATTATGAAATGTATATTGAAGCTATAGAGGATTGTAAATCTTCAACTATAGAAATAAAAGAATTTTTAGCAGATGTTCAGGCGACAAAAAATATCTTTATCGCAATTAAAAATAGTAAGTTAGATGAGGCTGTAAAAGATTTTTTGACTTTTACTTTCAAAGTTATTGAAAGAGGACAAGCACATGAAATAGCTTCTGCTTTTACTTTTGGTAGAGAGGATTTGATACCTTCAATGTTTACAGAAATTTTGAAAGAGTTCAAAGTGAGTTTTCCAGAGGTTGATTTGTCTAAGTTGATTTATTATTTTGAAAGACATATCGAACTAGATGCTGACGAGCATGGACCTATGGCGATGAAAATGATTGAAGAATTAGCGCAAGAGGATGTGATTAAATGGAAAGAAATGGAAGAGGTTGCTGTTGAAGCTCTTGAAAAACGTATAGCTCTATGGGATGCTATAGAAAAAGAGATAGAAAAAAAGAATTATCTTTAGCATAAATACATATTTATGTTTTCTTCACAAAAACGACTAGATAAAGCATACAAAGAGGCTAAAAGAATTTCGTTTAACAATTCGTCTAAATTTATTTTATTTAGCGATTGCCATCGTAGTGATGGAAGTTTCGCGGATGATTTTGCTAATAATAGAAATATCTACTTTCATGCATTAAATCATTATTATAAAAATGGATTTCATTACATAGAGTTAGGTGATGGAGATGAGCTTTGGGAAAATTTATTTTTTAAAGATATTTTCGAAGCGAATAAAAATGTTTTTTTGTTGCTTCAAAAATTTTATTTGGACAAAAGATTAAATATGATTTGGGGAAATCACGATATGTATTTTAGAAACCCAAAGAATGTGGAAAGAAGTTTTAGCGATTTTTTTGATACTAATTTAGGGACAAAAGTATCGTTAATGCCTGGGCTTAAATATTATGAAGGTGTTGTTTTGGTAAATGAAGAAACGAAGCAAGAGTTGTTTTTGACACATGGACATCAAGCCGATTTTATGAATTATGTAGGTTGGAAAATAAATCAATTTTTAGTTCGAGTGTTGTGGAAGCCTTTGCAGATTTGGGGTATTAAAGACCCAACAAGTCCAGCTAAAAACTATGTTGAGCTAATCAAAGTAGAGGAAAGAATAAAAGAATGGATTATTAATAATGGTAATAAAATAACTATTACTGGACACACCCATCGTCCTCGTTTTTCTACTCCTGATGATGGTCAAGCCAATTATTTTAATGACGGAAGCTGTGTTCATCCTCGTTCTATTACTGGGATTGAGATTGAGGAAGGGAAAATTGCTTTAATAAAATGGTTCATTGATACAAAAGATGATGGTGTTCTTCAAATTGTAAAAGAATATATTCATAGACCTGAAAGGTTGGAAGATTATAAATAGATTACTCCGCGGGTGCTAACTCAATTTCTAGTCCGTCAATTTCAGGAGTGATATGTATTTGACAACCTAAACGACTATTTTCTTTTACATTAAAAGCTTCCCATAACATTGCTTCCTCGTCTGGATTTTTTTCGGGTAGTGTTGTGTCATTCAAAATATAACATTGACAAGAGGCGCACATAGCCATGCCGCCACAAATACCTATAGTGCCTTCAGGTGCTAATTCATAAGCTCTAACAAGTTCCATAATACTCATATTCATATCTGTAGGTGCTTGAACTTCGTGTAATATTCCTTCTCTGTCCGTAATTTTGATGGTAATATCTGTTGACATTTTTTGTATTTTTTATCAAAAATAAATATAAATGTATAAAAACACTATATTTGAAATAAAATGGGGGATTAGCTCATTTGGCTAGAGCGCTACGCTGGCAGCGTAGAGGCGACCGGTTCGAATCCGGTATTCTCCACTTTTGTTTTTTGTTAAATAATTGTATTTCAGTAATTTATTAATTAACTTTGAGAGACTAGAACTACTAAATTTCAAAGTTATGAACACTTCAAAAGAACTGAATTACGGCACTCAAATTTTTATTGCCATTGGAATTTATTTTTTGCTAATGGAAATATTCGGGCTTTCTCATATTTTTTTGATGAGAATATTGAATATTTTTATTGTGATTTATTTTTTAAATAAGGTAATTAAGTCTAATTATTTATTTGGAAAAACAGATTATTTAGAGAATCTCGTTTCTTTAACTTTGACTTCTCTAATTGGAGTTGGTCTTAGTGTGGCAGGATTGTATATCTATATTAATTTTAAAGGAGGGACACCATATTTAGCTAGATTATCACAAAATTTTCTTTTTGGAGCCGAACCGTCAATTTATAAGTACTGTATCGGTTTGCTTTTTGAAGGTATTGCTTCTTCTGTTATTATAGCATTTACTTTGATGCAATATTGGAAAGATAAACCTATAAAAGATTAATAAATTAATTGGAAATCCTTATTTTTGGTGCCATATAAATAAGTATATGAGTACTATAAGAAATAATTGGACAAAAGAAGAAATAATAGCAATTTATAACAAACCATTAATGGATTTGTTATATGAGGCTGCAACAATTCATAGGCAATATCATAACCCCAATGTGGTTCAAGTATCTACTTTGTTGTCTATAAAAACTGGAGGGTGTCCAGAAGATTGTGGATATTGTCCACAAGCAGCCCGTTATCATACAAATATTGAAGGAAATGATTTAATGTCTGTACAACAAGTAAAGGCGCAGGCTCTTAGAGCTAAAGAGTCTGGTTCATCTCGTGTGTGTATGGGGGCAGCTTGGAGAAATGTGAAGGATGGACCTGAGTTTGATCAAGTGCTTGAGATGGTGAGAACTATAAATAAGCTTGATATGGAAGTGTGTTGTACTCTTGGAATGCTTACAGAAAATCAAGCACATCGATTAGCGGAAGCTGGTTTATATGCGTACAATCATAATTTAGATACATCAGAAGAATATTATAAAGAAGTAATTTCTACTCGAGGATTTGAAGATAGGATACAAACTATAGAAAACGTTCGTAAGACTAATGTAACGGTTTGCAGTGGTGGAATTATAGGTATGGGAGAAAGCGTAGAAGACAGAGCAGGTATGTTAGTTGCTTTGTCAACATTAAGTCCTCAACCTGAATCAGTGCCTATTAATGCTTTGGTTGCTGTTGAAGGAACTCCTATGGAAGAAGAAAAACCAGTTGAAATTTGGGAGATGATTAGAATGGTAGCAACTACAAGAATTGTGATGCCAGAAACACAAGTGAGATTGTCTGCTGGTAGAACTAATATGAGTAGAGAAGGTCAAGCAATGTGCTTCTTTGCGGGAGCAAATTCTATTTTTGCGGGCGATAAGTTGCTTACAACTCCTAATCCAGATGTAAATGAGGATATGGCTATGTTTGAGTTGCTAGGATTAGAGCCTCAAAAGCCATTTATAAAGTTAATGCGGCCAAAAACAGTTGAGGCTTGTGATTCTAAATATGAATCTCTAGGAGAAAAACCTAAATGGTCAAGACCAGGACACACAATTGAAAGGAATTTAGAAGCAACAAGTAAAAAATAATTCGCAAAGTTTTGTTTAAAATAAAAATAAAAGCTCCCGTAAAGGAGCTTTTATTTTTATTTTAAATTCAATTTTTGTCTCTTTAATGAATAATAACCCAAAAATATTGCTAATACTAATAGTATAACTAATCCGTTATTAATTGGTAAACCAGGAGGTGGAGGTGGTGTAGGTGGTGGTGGGCCTCCAGCTGGTGGAGCTGCATATACACTTGACACTAGCAGGTACGCTAGTAAAAATAGGCTTGTGTTTTTTGGAGCAAACTTCATAATCTGAATGTATAATTATATCTTCTGTGTAAGAAGAAATTCATAACTTTCACAATATTAAGTGAAAAAAATGATACAAACAATTTATTCTAATATTTTTTTATGATTTTTTTTAACTTTTTTTAACTTGCTTTAAAAATTAATTTGTTTATATCTTAATTAAATGGATAATGCATATTTATGATTAGATTCTTATTTTTGCATTAATGGGTGTTTTTGTAATAAGTAGGAAAGTTTCGGAAGAATTTAAATTTGAGTTTGTGTCTCGCAAGGGTAAGACTATTTTGACCAGTCCGAGTTATGAACTTCGATTTGAATGTGAAGAAGATATTGAATTTATAAAAGATAGAATTCAAGATGCAATCTTTATGAAGTTTAAGACTTCTGGAGGGAAGTTTTACTTTAGATTGATTATTGATAAAAAAGAGATGGCTGCTAGTAGAAAATACACTACACAGCTTTTGATGCAAAGAGGGATTGATGAAATTGTTCGTTCACTTTCGGTTTCTGAAATCTTAGATTTCTCTTCAAATGAATTGATTTTTCCAGAAATCAATTTTGCAGATTAAATAAAAAAAGAAATCCCGACATAGTCGGGATTTGTAAAAATATTAGATGTTATCTAATTATTTTTTTACTTCTTCTTTAACTTCTTTAGCAGCTTCTTCTGTAGTAGCAGCAGCAGCTTCAGTAGCAGCAGCAGCAGCAGTATCAACAGTAGCAGCAGCAGTATCAACAGCAGCAGCAGCAGTATCAACAGCTTCAGTCATTGTAGTATCAGCAGCTGGAGCTTCAGCAGCTTTATCTTTACAAGAAACTAATACAGCAGCAACGAATGCTAAGCTTAAAACAACTTTTTTCATCTTACTTAATTATAAAAGGTTAATTATTAATTCGTCGCAAAGATATAAATTTTTTAATATGTAAAACTTTTTTTGAAAAAAAAATTAAAAAAATATTCTTTGCCAACGATAAGGTATTTTTCAAATTGCGTGCCAAAAACTTTTTAAGGTATAAAAAAATATAAAAGCCCTGATTTTTCAGGGCTTTTGGCTATTTGTTTTTACTTGGTGTCGTTTTTATGATTTTCATTTCTTCAATCAAATTTTTAGCTCCTGCAAACTTATCGATAATAAATAAGACGTAACGAGCATCTACCATAATATTTCTGCAAATGTCTGGACTATAATAAATGTCACTCATAGTGCCTTCCCAAACACGGTCAAAATTTAATCCTATAAGATTACCATTAGCATCTAGAGCAGGGGAACCAGAGTTTCCTCCAGTGGTATGATTTGTAGCAATGAATGCTACTGGCATTTTACCATTCTTGTCGCCATACTGTCCAAAATCTTTTGAATTATATAAATCAATTAGTTTTTTAGGTACATCAAATTCATAATCTCCTGGTATGTATTTTTCCATTACACCATCTAAAGTTGTAAATGGTGAGTAGATAACCGCATCAGATGGCTTATATCCTTTTACTTTTCCATAGGTTACACGAAGTGTACTGTTTGCATCTGGGAAAATTCGAGCTGATTTTGGACTCAGTTCTATTATCGCTTTCATATAGCTTCGTTGTAAAGCAATGTTTTTTAGATTCATTTCTGTCCAACGTGGAGCAACATTTTTATCGTAAGCCTCAGCAATAGATTTTACTAAAACAAATCCTTTATCTTGATTCAGTTTTTCAATAACTGATTTTGAATCGCCATCCAGTAATTCTTTTAAACCAGAGTAAGAAGTTAATTTCGAATTTTTGAAAATATCTGAAGTTAATTCAGCGGTATTTATGTTAGCTAATGTTGTAGGTAGAAATTGCTTTGGTGATTTAGTTGCATAGATACGTATTAGTTGTTCAAATACTTTTTCATCAACTTGTGCATTAAAATCCTTGTACGATCCCTCTAAAGCTTGAATTAAGTTGTTTTTTTTGTCATTAAAAGTTTGTTCTCCTTTAGAATTGAGAATTTGTTCTAGTTGGTATAGCTTATATCCGAAAGTTAAAATCTCACAGTTGCGCATAACTACTTCAGTGAAATAGTCTCGAGCTAAAGCATATTCTTTAATGTTTGAATAATTGGTTTTAAAATCCTCTAAAAGATTCCCGTATTCTGCTTGCTTTCCTGCTTTTGCTACCTTTTGTAGAAAATCTGCCTCAAATCTTTGTTTCGCTTGGATGGCATTGGCTTTTTTTAGACCTTTTGTTTCTCCAGACCATTTTTTCCAATAATTTGCAACCGAGGCATATTTTGAGGCATATTGAATTTTTATTGCAGGGTCTTTACGCATAAAACCGTCTTGAACTTTTAATGCAATATCACGAACTTCAACTTTAGCAGGATTCAAAGTATTCACAATTTGCTCTACTGCATAACTTGGTAGATATTCTTGAGTACGTCCTGGATACCCCATCACCATTGTAAAATCATTTTCTTGTACACCTTTGATAGAAATAGGAAAATAATGTTTAGGTGAATAAGGGATATTGTCTTTTGAATATTCTGCAGGATGATTATTCTTGTCGGCATAAATACGGAAAAGAGAAAAATCCCCTGTGTGACGTGGCCAAACCCAGTTATCTGTATCTGAACCAAACTTACCTATTGAGCTTGGTGGAGCACCTACCAAGCGAACATCTTTAAAAGTTTCAGTCACAAATAATAAATATTGATTTCCGTCGTAGAAAGTCTTGATTTGATTTTCTTGCCAAGACTCTTTAGGTAGTGTTTTAGATAAAATGGCAATGTTTTCTTGAATTTTCTTTTGTTTGTCTGCTTCTGTAGAAATAGAAGTAACACCCTCTAAGACTTTTGATGTTACATCTTCGATTCGAACAATAAATGTTACAAACAAGTCTTTGTTTGGGAGTTCTTCTTCCATTTTGTAAGCCCAAAAACCATTTGTTAAATAATCATGTTCGACTGTAGAGTGACTTTGGATATTGTTATATCCGCAATGATGGTTGGTAAGGATTAGACCTTTAGGTGAAATAACCTCTGCAGTACATCCTCCATCAAAATGAGGTACAGCATCTTTTAAGCTGGATTTGTTTACTGAATAAATATCTTCGGCAGATATTTTCATTCCAAGGTTTTTCATTTCGGTTTCGTTCATTCCTTTTAGTAGTGAAGGAATCCACATACCTCCTTGTTGTCCAAATAAGGAAATGGAAGTGGTGAAAAATAAAAATGCAATTAATTTAAATGATCTCATTTAATTCTTTTTTTGTTTTGAATTCAGTAAAATGTACAGCGCAAGTAATATGTTTTTTACATTTTAAAAAGCTGAATTATGTTTAATACGTGCGCAATTTACAATTTTTTGACTACAATTTTATTTGGAGCGTACTTTCGTCTTATTTATAGCGACGCTTATTTCTATAAGGTCCAATAAAATAAGTTGTTGTTTAAGTTTGTTTTAGCCACCACAAATTGATTCATCTGTTAGGTCTTGAGGATTTAGAGTGTTTGTGTTTTAAAGTGGATTTGGCTTATTGAATGTGGATATGTATAATAAAACGGGTGTATTTATAAGAAATATCTCATTTTTGCATATTTATTTTGCTGTTTGTTTAAAATGTTAAGCATTTGGTTTAATTTTTCTTAATGAAGTTTTTTTTAAAATTACATTTGAGTGTTAAGAAAAAGTAAAAACGATGTAAAATTAAAACGGTTGAAAACCGTTGTTTCTTTTTTTCGAAAAATATATAATTATGCAAAAAAATAAAAATTATGAGAAAAATAATATTTTGGAAAATTTTATTGTTAGCTTCTTTAATTAATTATGCACAACCAGCGCATAATAAGAAAGTTGTTGGGTATTATGCACAATGGGCAATTTATGCTAGAGATTATAATGCTAACAGGATTAATGGTAATAAATTAACACATTTAAATTATGCATTCTTTGATGTAGATTATAATGCTAGTGCACCTCAAAACACAAAATTAAAATCATTAGATCCTCATGCAGATTTTGAACATACTGAAACTGGTGCACCTTGGAATGCCCCAGTAAAAGGTAATTTTTATGATTTGAAGAATTTAAAAACAGCTTATCCTCATTTAAAAATATTAATTTCTGTTGGAGGATGGACGAGATCCCAAAAATTACCAGCCGTTGCAGCGGATCCTGCTGCTAGAACAGCTTTAGCTAATGATATGGCTAACTTTTTAGTAACATATCCCTTTTTAGATGGTTTTGATATAGATTGGGAATATCCAGTGAGAGGAGGAACAGATGGAACGGAAACAATTAATTGGGCTAATATTCCTGCACAGCCTCACACAGTAGATGATCATAAAAATTTTGTGTTATTAGTAAAAGCGATGCGTCAAGCAATGCCAAATAAGTTAATTACAATTGCAGCTGGCAATAATGTGAATGATGTAGTAGATCAATATATAGGTCCTAATAATAGACCAGCAGGCTTTACTGAAGATTTGACTACTTATTGTGATTTTATAACTTTTTTTGGCTATGATTTTGGTGGAAATTGGTACGATAAAACATGTTATAATGCGCCTTTATATGGAAGTGGGAACGCGTCAGATCCTTTGCATCACGCTACTAAACCACAAAGTCTTGACAAACTTGTAGATATTTATTTAAACCAAATAGGGATTCCTGCCAATAAATTAGTAATGGGGTTGCCTTTTTATGGTAAATTGTTTAATAATGTTGCAGGTACAGGTTCGGTTCCTAGTTTGCCTGGGTTGTTTGTATCAGCTCCAAGAGTAACTTCAGGAGGATGTACTAATCCAGTTCCTCCTCAAGGAACATGGGATACAATAACTTGTGAGTTTTCAGGTAGTATCGAGTTCTGTGATCTTTCAGGAGGAGTGGGAACTACACCGCATCATTATCTAAATCCAGGAATGGATACGGTAAATTCAACTGCTGCAGCAGCAGGATGGGTTCGTTATTGGGATAATACCTGTAAAGTCCCTTATCTATATAATCAAACTACTAATCAGTTTGTAACTTACGATGATAAACAATCTATAGATGAAAAATGTAAGTTCATAATGAATAAAAATTTAGCTGGAGGTATGATTTGGGAATTGTCTCAAGACACAAGAGAAAGTAATTCTGTAGTTTTATTAACTCAAATAAATACAACTTTTAGTACTTTAGGTACAAATGATTTTGATAGTGAATTACAAAGTAAAACAAAAGTTTTTTTTAATAATAATCAACAATTTGTCGTGAATTCTAATGAGATGATTGATAAAATTACTGTTTACTCTTTACTAGGAACTAATGTTTTGAGTATGGATAATATTAATGAAACGAGTGTGGTAATTTCAAATAATTTCTTGAAAAATAATGTTTACATCGTTCGTGTTAACTTTAAAAACGGTTCAACGGTTACAAAGAAGATAGTTAATTAAGTTCTAAGTTAGAAAAGGCGTAATGGTTTACTTAATTTAATGTGTAGATCATTCGATAAATTAATCCTGATAGGCTGCTCCAAATGTTTTTGGGCGGCCTATTTTGTTTGTGGTTTTTGTAATCTTACTTTTGTATTAACTTATATATTTAAAAATGTAGAAAGTTTTTAGTTCTTTTGAAAAATGATCTAATTACTTTTAGTAAACCATTCATCATTTTAAAATTACCGTTTATCATTTTGTAAGAAAATCAAGATAGAAGTTGCGTAAATTTGTCTCAACAAAATCAATAAACAAATTAAAGAAGGAAATAAAAAATGAGATTTCAAAAACACACCTTTGTAAATTGGTTATATAGAGGAAAGTATGAAATGAATTAATATCATCTTTTTGAATAGGAAAAGGAATCACGTTTGTACTTTCAATCATCAATCAAAAAACGAAAAGTAAAAACAATCTTTAAACAACAAATTAAAACTAGAAAGCATTTATAGAAAATTTTCCTATTAATAATATTAGGATAAAATATTAAAGTTGTTGTCACAATAAATCAGAGGTCTTTTTGATTATAAAGCTAAAAAGTAACTTGGTTCTCGTTTGAATAGGAAGTGAAGTTCTTAAAATAAAAAATAAAAAATAATTAATTTCTAATCTTCAAATAGACCTCGATTTATTAATATTCTAAATTAAAAACGATATGATACAATTTATCTTATATTTGATGGAATCCATTGTGAACTTTATAATCGCAATTTTCTTTTAAATGAAGTTAATTACAAACTGGAAATATCATTTACTCAATTTTTTTGGTTGGCAACTATATATTTTCTCAACGCTAACATTTGATAAAGTTTCATATAATTTGTCTAAATTAGAAGAATGGAGTCCTAGCGAATGGAATAGGTTCCAATATCTAATTATAGAAGGATTAATTTGTGGCTTTTTAGGATTCACATTGTCTTATATAATACTTTTTGCTGTAGATTATAAAGTTGAAATTAAAAAAATAACCAAAAAATCATTGCTTTGGTTAATAATATGTTTTGTAATCACTCAGGTTATTTATCAACTGCTATTATGGCCTTTTTTAAATATCCCTCTAAGGTATTACTTAGAAAGAGAAAATAACCTCAATGGGATTATGAAATTGGCTAATGTTCCAATTTTTACTGTCGCCTTTTTAGTATGGCTTTTTGTAATCATGGCATATAAAGTAATTAAGTATCTTAAGGAAATTCGTATTAAACAATTGGAATTAGAGTCGGATTTAAAAGAGAGTACTTTAAATTCTTTAAAAGGGCAAATAAATCCACATTTTATGTTTAATAGTTTAAATAACATTCGAGGATTAATTCTAGAAGACCCATCTCGTTCAAGAGAAATGATAACTAGGCTTTCTGAAATGTTACGCTATTCGTTGACTAAAAATGATTTGCACGAAATCCGATTAGAAGAAGAAATGGAAATGGTAGAAAATTACATACACATTTCTAAAATTCAATTAGAGGAACGTTTAGAATATATAGAAGAAGTAGCTTCAGAAACCTTGTCACTTAAAATTCCTCCTATGATTCTACAAATGTTAGTTGAAAATGCAGTAAAACACGGTGTTTCAAATCTTAAAGAAGGAGGACTGGTTAAGGTGAAAACTAATATTCAAAATGACAAATTAGTAGTAGAAGTGATGAATACAGGAAGACTGAGTATTAGTTCTAATTCAACCCAGATAGGACTGAAGAATATAGCCTCTCGTTTAAAATTATTATATGGTGGAAAAGCTAATTTTGATTTGAAAGAAGTAGAAAATTATGTGATAGCCACCATTACAATTCCATTAACTTAATAGCAAATGAAAAAGATACAGACGATAATTGTTGAAGATTCTCGTTTAGCCAGAAACGAGTTGAAAGAATTGATTAAAGATTATCCAGAAATTGAAGTGATTGCCGAAGCAGAAAATGTTGATAAAGCATACGAGTTGATTACTAAACATAAGCCTGATTTGATTTTTTTAGACATTAATATGCCTGAAAAAGATGGGTTTGAATTGTTAGAAATGCTAGATGATGTTCCTATTACGGTTTTTACAACCGCTTTTGACGAATATGCTATTAAATCTTTTGAATACAATGCCTTGGATTATTTGATGAAACCAGTTAGTGCCTCTCGTTTTTCTAAAGCAATAGAAAAGGTAAAAGCAAAATTAGATGCCAAAGAAGAACAAGCTGAAAACAAACTCAAAAATTCAAATCAAATATTTATAAAAGATGGTGAAAAATGCTGGTTGATAAAAATAGGGGATATTTATCTGTTTGAAGTAGAAGGTAATTACACTAAGGTGTATTTTAATAATGAAAAGGCTTTACTAAACAAATCTCTGAACCAAATTGAAAAAAAATTACCAGATGAATTTTTTAGAGCAAATCGAAATCAAATTATAAATACGACCTATATTCAAAATATAGATTTGTGGTTTAGCGGTAATCTTTTAGTTCATTTAAAGGATAATACAAAAATTGAAATATCAAGAAGACAATCGAGTTTGTTTAAAGAATTGATGAGTCTATAGTTAGATTTTTTTCAAAATCTTTTCTGTAGCGCCTTTATTCATTTGTACAAAAGTGCTGCATATATGTCCTTTTTCATATCGTTCATCTTCATTTTGTATTAATAAATTAAATGCTTGATTCAATTCTACTTGATTTGAAATGGAAATACAGCCTTCTTGTTGTACTAAGGCGGTTGCTTCAGCAAAATGAGAGAAATTAGGGCCTATAATAATAGGTACTCCAAATGTCGCTGGTTCTAAGATGTTGTGAACACCTGGATTACCAAACCCGCCTCCTACATAAGCTATGTCAGCATAGCTGTATATTTTAGTTAAAATGCCAATGGAGTCAATGATGAAAACGTCAAATTCTGAAAGGTTTTTGTTCTCTTTTTCAGAAAACAGTACATTCTTTTTGGTGATTTGTGATTTGAGGTTGGAGATTTGTTCTTCCTTTATGTTGTGAGGAGCAATGATGAATTTTGTATTGTGATTTGAAGAATTGATGTAGTTAACTAATATATCTTCGTCTTTAGGCCACGAACTTCCAATGACAATAGTGGTTGTGTTGTTTTTAAACTCTTCAATAAAATTTAATGAGTTGTCTCTTTCAAGAATTGATACTACTCTGTCAAAACGAGTGTCGCCAGATACAGTTACATTATTGAAGCCAATCTTTTGAAGTAAATTTTTGGATAAATCGTTTTGTACAAAAAAATGATTGAAACTTTTTAAAGCATTTCTATAAAACCCACCATACCATTTGAAAAAAGATTGTTTTTCTCTAAATATTCCTGAAATTAAATAGGTTTTAATTTGGCGATTTTTAAGTTCATTCAAATAATTAGGCCAGTATTCATATTTGATGAAGAAAGCTATTTCGGGATTAACTGTATCAATAAATTTTTTGGCATTGGTTTTAGTGTCTAGTGGGAGATAAATGGTTACATCTGCAACAGTATTGTTTTTTCTAACTTCATAACCAGAAGGAGAAAAGAAAGTTACCACAATTTTGTGATTTGGAAATTGATTTTTCATTTTTTCAATAACTGGCAATCCTTGTTCGTACTCGCCTAAGGAGGCAGCGTGAAACCAAATTGTTTTATCGGATTTTTGAAGTTTTGATTGTAATGTTGAAAAAGTAGTTTTTCTCCCTTCAACAAACAATTTGATTTTTGGGCTAAATAGCGCAACAATTTTCAATAATTGTTGTACAATCTCAACCAATAAAGTATAAAGAAAAAACATAATCAATTTTTTATGAGGCTAAAATACATTAGTTTTCTAAAATTTATCAAAAAAGCCATTAAATTAGTAGCTTTGCAAACTAAATTTTTTGACGATGCGAAAGTTACAAATGGTTGACTTAAAAAGTCAATATGAGAAAATAAAAGGTGAAGTAAATGCTTCTATTCAAGAAGTTTTAGATACTACAACATATATAAATGGTCCGTTGGTGCATCAATTTCAAGCTGATTTAGAGAAATATTTGGATGTAAAACACGTAATTCCTTGTGCAAATGGGACTGATGCGCTTCAAATAGCTATGATGGGATTAGGGTTAAAACCAGGGGATGAAATTATTACTGCCGATTTTACTTTTGCAGCAACTGTAGAAGTGATTGCCCTGCTGCAATTAACTCCTGTTCTGGTTGATGTAGAGATGAATTCGATGAATATTTCTATCGAGGCTATAAAGAAAGCTATTACACCAAAAACAAAGGCAATTGTTCCTGTACATCTTTTTGGTCGTGCGGCAAATATGGATGCTATAATGGAAATTGCTAAGGAGTACAATTTGTTTGTGATTGAAGATAACGCACAAGCTATTGGGGCGAATTATATAGATAAAAATGGTGTTAAGACTAAACTTGGTGCTATTGGTCACGTCGCTTCTACATCATTCTTCCCTTCAAAAAATTTAGGTTGTTATGGTGATGGAGGGGCTATTTTTACTAACGATGATGATTTGGCTCATACTTTACGTGGAATTGTAAATCACGGAATGTACGTACGCTACCATCACGATGTAGTAGGAGTAAACTCTCGTTTAGATAGTATTCAAGCAGGTGTGCTAAAAGCAAAGTTGCCTCATCTTGATCAATATGCAAAAGCCAGAAGGGAAGCTGCTCAAAAATATAATAATGCGTTGTCAGGAAATTCTAATATCGTTGTTCCTGAATTTGATAGTAATGTTGATGATCATGTTTTTCATCAATATGTTATCCGAATTACAAATGGTAAACGTGATGAGTTGATGCAATATTTGCAATCTAAAGAAATTCCTTGTGCAATTTATTACCCTATTCCATTGCATAGTCAAAAAGCATATACTGATTCAAGATATAATGAAGCCGATTTTCCAGTAACTAATCAGTTAGTGAAAGAAGTTATCGCTTTACCTATGCATACAGAATTAGATGATGAGCAAATAAAGTTCATAACAGATTCTGTATTAGAGTTTTTGTAAATATTTATAAACAAATTAAAAGTAACAAACATAAAAATGAAAATTTTAGTAACTGGAGGGCTTGGTTTTATTGGTTCTCATACTGTAGTCGAGCTTCAAAATCAAGGTTTTGAAGTTGTTGTAGTTGATAATTTATCTAATTCTTCGATTGAAGTTTTAGATGGTATTGAAAGAATTACAGGAAAAAAACCAGCGTTTGAAAATATAGATTTAAGGGATAAAAAATCAGTTCAAGATTTTTTTAAATCACATACTGATGTAGCAGGAGTTATTCACTTTGCTGCTAGTAAAGCTGTTGGAGAAAGTGTTGAAAATCCATTGTTATATTATGAAAATAATATCAATGCTTTAGTTTACATATTACAAGAGTTGCAAAAAATGCCAAAAGCAAATTTTATTTTTAGCTCATCATGTACAGTGTACGGACAAGCAGAACAAATGCCTATAACAGAAAATGCTCCCGTACAGTGCGCGATGTCGCCTTATGGGAATACTAAACAAATCGGAGAGGAAATTATTAGTGATGTAGCCAAAGTATCGAATATAAATTCAATTTTGTTGCGTTATTTTAATCCTATAGGGGCGCATCCATCTGCGGAAATTGGCGAGTTGCCATTAGGAATACCACAAAATTTAGTGCCCTTTATTACCCAAACGGCAATTGGACTAAGAAATGAATTATCTGTTTTTGGTAGTGATTATCCTACGCCAGATGGTACAGCTATTAGAGATTATATTCATGTTGTTGATTTGGCAAAAGCCCATGTTGTAGCGTTACAAAGATTAATTGAAGGTAAAAATTTAGGAGCAGTTGAAACTTTTAATGTTGGTACTGGTACTGGAAGTTCTGTACTTGAGGTGATTACTGCCTTTGAAAAAGTATCGAATCAAAAATTAGCTTATAAGATTGTAGGTAGAAGAGAAGGAGATATAACAGAAGCTTTTGCAAATACTGAAAAAGCAAATTCTGTGTTGGGTTGGAAAGCTCAATCTACTCTTGAAGAAGCACTTTCAAGTGCTTGGAAATGGGAGCAAAAAATTAGAAACTAGATATAAAAAAATCCCGATGGAATATCGGGATTTTCTTTTTTTATTAAGATTAGCAAATTATTTTTTTGCAGCTTCTTTTACATCTTTAGCAGCTTCTTCTACTTTAGCAGCACCAGCAGCAGTAGCGTCTTTTCCAGCTTCAACAGCTTTATCAGCAGCTTTATCTACAGCCTCACCCACAGTAGCAGCAGCAGAATCAACTTCAGCAGCAGCAGTATCTACAGCTTCTGTTACTTCAGTAGTAGCAGCATCTACAGCTTCACCAGTTTCTTCTTGAGTTTTTTCTTTGCAAGATGTCATTAAAGCCGCAACAAATGCTAAGCTTAAAAGTGTTTTTTTCATTTTTTTTGAAATTTTAGAATTAATAATAGTTATTTAATGATAATATTAATCAATTTTTTTTGAAATTCCAAATACTTTATGATTATGCTGAAATAGTTTCTACTTCTTTGTTGATTTTATTAACTAATCCTACTAAAACTTTTCCAGGACCTACTTCAGTAAATGATGTTGCTCCGTCTGTAATCATTTGATTTACAGATTGAGTCCATCTAACAGCACCTGTTAATTGCGCTATTAGATTATTTTTTATGTCAGTAGGATTATTTACTGCGCTTGCAGTTACATTTTGATACACAGGACAAGAAGGAGTACTGAAAGTTGTAGCTTCAATAGCAGCGGCTAATTTCTCTCTTGCTGGTTCCATCATTGGCGAATGAAATGCTCCTCCTACAGGTAAAATTAAAGCACGTTTTGCGCCAGCTTCTTTCATTTTTTCACAAGCTGCTTCTACAGCTTTTAGCTCGCCAGAGATGACTAATTGACCAGGGCAATTGTAATTAGCGGCTACTACAACTCCGTCTATCGAATCACAAATGTCTTCTACTACTTTGTCATCTAGATTTAAAACAGCTGCCATCGTACTTGGAGCAATTTCGCAAGCTTCTTGCATAGCCATTGCTCTTTGCGATACTAATTTTAGTCCATCTTCAAAAGATAAAGTTCCATTAACAACTAATGCCGAGAATTCTCCTAAAGAATGACCAGCTACCATATCAGGTTTTACATCTAATACTTTTGCTAGGATTACAGAATGTAAAAAAACAGCAGGTTGAGTTACTTTTGTTTCTTTTAATTCTTCAGCAGTTCCTTCAAACATTATATCTGTAATTCTGAAACCTAATATTTCGTTTGCTTTTTCAAAAAGTTCTTTGGCTAAAGGAGAAGTTTCAAATAGTTCTTTACCCATCCCCGTAAATTGTGCTCCTTGTCCAGGAAAAACATATGCTTTCATAGATTATTTTTATATATAAGAGAGGCAAAAGTAAATATTATTTTGGATAGATGTTTTTAACTTTCGTTTTTTTGTAGATTTGTTTCCATACAATTTTATGAAGAATAATCAAAAACAAGCTGCAATAGGATTTATTTTTATTACGCTACTAATAGATGTAATAGGTCTAGGAATTATTATTCCTGTTGTTCCTAAATTAATTCAAGAACTTATTCACGGGGATGTTAGTGAAGCTGCAAAATATGGGGGATGGCTAACTTTTGCTTATGCTTTTACCCAGTTTGTGTTTTCTCCACTTGTTGGGAATTTGAGTGATAGATTTGGTAGGAGACCAGTGTTGTTGCTTTCTCTATTTGGTTTTAGCTTAGATTATTTGTTGTTAGCATTTTCGCCATCAATTACTTGGTTGTTTGTAGGTCGAATAATTGCTGGAATAACAGGAGCGAGTATTACAACTGCCTCTGCATACATTGCTGATATTAGTACTTCTGAAAACAGAGCCAAAAACTTTGGAATGATTGGAGCTGCCTTTGGATTAGGATTTATTATAGGTCCTGTGATTGGTGGATTTTTAGGGCACTTTGGGGCTAGGGTACCATTTTATGCTGCTGCGGTTTTATGTATGATTAATTTTATTTACGGATATTTTATATTGCCTGAATCGTTGGATAAATCTAATAGAAGAGAGTTTGATATTAAGAGAGCTAATCCTGTAGCTTCATTGTTGAATTTGAAAAAATATCCTAGTCTTATTGGTTTAGTGATAGCTGTTTTTCTTTTGCATACCGCATCGCACGCAGTACAAAGTAATTGGAGTTATTTTACAATGTTTCAATTTAAATGGGATGAAAAGATGGTAGGAATCTCATTAGGAGTTGTTGGATTATTAGTTGCGTTGGTACAAGGCGGATTGATACGATTGGTAAATCCAAAACTAGGAAATGTAAAAAGTATTTATGTAGGTATGGCATTATATACTTTGGGAATGTTTTTATTCGGATTTGCTACTCAAAGCTGGATGATGTTTGCATTTTTGGTTCCATATTGTTTAGGAGGCATTGCAGGGCCTGCATTGCAAGCAGTAATTTCAGAAAAAGTGCCAGCAAACGAACAAGGTGAGATTCAAGGGACATTGACTAGTTTGATAAGTGCTTCTGCTATTATCGGACCTCCAGTGATGTCAAGTGTGTTTTACTTTTTTACACATAAAGAAGCCCCATTTATATTTGCTGGGGCTCCATTTATTCTTGGTGGTATAGGGATGTTATTAAGTACTTTTGTTGCTTACTTTTCTTTGAGAAAGTATCATCAAAACACCTAATTGTTTTAATCTTTAATAAACTTCATTTGTTGCGTTTCGTTCGTTGGAAGACTTACTTTTATAAAGTAAATGCCTGTGCTAAAATTGCTTAGGTTAATTTCAACTTTAGATTCGTTGGCATAAGAATTATTATAAATTGTTTTTCCTGAAATATCAGTTACCATAACACTAGAAATGGTATTGTTTTGGGTAGCTTGAATTGTTATAAAATCTTTTGCTGGATTAGGATATAAAGAGAAATTATTTACTTCAAACTGAGTGCTATTTAAAGTAGTAACAAATTCTGTATTACAAATATTAGTAATAATAGCAGGATTGAAATCAAAATAAATGTTTGCTTTGTTAGGAATCACATCTCCCACTAAAAATCCTGCTTTTGGTTTTATTTGGAAAGTAACAAATCCTTTTCCTGTACTAGTATTAGCTACAGATGGAGGTAGTTGAATGTTATTGAAATTCCAGTTTAAAATACTGCCATTTCTTTCTAAGATATATGAATGACTAGATGCAACAGTTTTTATTGTTGTTTCGTCAAGTTTTGCATCAAGAACGTCATTGATGCGAACATTTTCAGCATTAGCAGTTCCTGTATTCTCGAACCTTATAGTGTAGGTTAAATAATCATCATTTGTAAAAGTGCTATGCACAATTTTACCGCCATGTGCTTCTTGTTTGTCATTTGGATCATAAGAACCAACAATCACTTGAGTTAATGAAGCAACGTTGTTTGTTAATGAAACTTCAGACACAGCTGTAGTAGATGTAACCGAATTTGTTAATGTATTTCCTAAGCTCACAGTTGGAATTGTAGGTACTTGCATAGTTACATCAATAAATCGAGTTTCATGGGGTAATAAATTAGCAAAAGTATAGGTGAACCCTGTTGCATTTGAAGTTGTACCAGATTGACTAATACTTGTTATCGAAACTAAGTTGTCTTTTGTGAAAGTAATAGTACCACTTGGTATAGTTTGATTTCCGTTGTTTCTGTATAGAATTCTATTATTATAAGTAAAACCAGGTGCAGGTAAAGGTCTAGGATAATAACTAAATAATTGAGTTTCTAAGTCATAAAAAGGAAGCTCTGTAATAGGGAAATTTACTTCTTGTACTCCTGATCCTGCGGTATAATTTAAATCGTTGTATGGTGTTCCTGAATAAGTGTATTGTGTAGTATAAGTTGGGTCGATTACAAATGTTAGGTCATACAAGTTAGTTGCGCTGGACTCAGCAATATAATGAGTTCCAGATGTAGATTGTACAAAACTAGGAGTTCCTGAATTGTTTACATCAATGCTAAATTGTCCGTTTGTAAAATAATTTTCACCACTATCTTTTATGCCATTGTTGTTTGTGTCAATAAAGGCTTTTAATAGCAAGCCATTACCATAAACTGTTATGGTAGCAGTAGCAGACGAACAATTAGAGGGAAGAGCTGTTTCACAGATACGGTAGGTAAGCGTATAAGTTCCAGAAGGAGTTCCTGGTAAAATACTAATTGTTCCATTTGTGTTTAGTTGAAAGCCTGTTGGAACAACTAATGGCGTTAATGTTATATTGCTAGTTGATACAGGGAAGCTATTAAAATAGTCATTTGCTAAAACAGATATGCTTGAGGTTACCGTGTTTGTGCTAGAAAAATTAAGTGTTAAAGTATCATTATTTGCATTGAGAATATTGTTTGAAGTGCAATACTGCGCACTGCCTGTAAGACCGTTGTTGTCAGTTACTTGAACTGAATAACAGCCTGATGCGCCTAATATACCAATTTGTGGTGAATTTGCTCCAGGAATAATAGTGTTATTTAAACTCCATTGATAAGTATAGGGAGCTACTCCATTTGTAACTTGAGCAAATAAAGTTGAAGTAGGAATATCTAATGAAGATTGTATAATTACGTTTAATGAATTTATTGTTGTTGTTCCTGAGCAAGTACAACCATTCGCATCTTTTACTATATAGTTATAATTACCATTTGTTAAACCTGTAAATATATTTGATGTTTGAAAAGCACCTCCGTTTATAGAGTATTGATATGGAGGTGTTCCTCCTGAAGCATTAATAGTCATTGTGTTTCCAGTGACTAATGCGTTACAGTTAATTGTTAATTGTGTAGTGGTGAACGTAAAAGTTGAAGACCAGTTACTATTTATATTTCCGATGCAAATAGCTCTAACCCAAACGTTATAAGAAGTACAAGGCGTTAATCCATTCAATGTTAAAGGGTTTGTAGATGTGATTATTCCTGAGGTTGGAGTTGGACTTCCGCTGGGTGCAATAGCAACTTCCCATTGAGTCTCTGTACCTCCTGCTGTCCAAGATACTGCTGCTTCATTTGAATTGATTGCTGTAACTAATATATTAGTTGGTGTATCACAATTTTGTCCCATTACATTGTAAAGACAAAAAAAAGCAATAATTAGATGTAAATACTTTTGTTTCATAGTTGTTTTTTTCTCATTTTTATAAATGTATTATCCTAATAATATATGTAACTATTCAGTTATAGCTTTATTCGCTTGACAAAAAAATCAAAACAACGTAAATGCCAAATAGCAAACCCCAAAAAACAAATAAATTCAAAGAAACAAATCTCAATTCCGAAACTTCGGGACAAAAAGTGTCGAATATCCAAAATGTTTTACTTTTTGAATCATTAAAATATTGGGATTCATTTGTATTTTGTCATTTATGTTATTTTATCTAACTGGCTGAAAAGTTACTAAATATATTTATGTAAAGATACTAATCTTTTTTTGAACGTTCTGTTTAAATGAGTAAACGGTATTTTTTAATTAGTATTTGAAATGTTTTGATTAGTTATCTTATAAAAATATCAAAGAGTATTTTTATAGGAATAATCTATATTTGTAACCACAATTTGAATTTATATGAATATTGGACCAAACAAAAAAATATATTTCGCTAGTGACCAACATTTAGGGGCTCCAACTCCAGAGATAAGTTTTCCTCGTGAACTAAAATTTGTGGCTTGGCTAGATGAAGTAAAAGAAGATGCTGAAGCAATTTTTTTATTAGGTGATTTGTTTGATTTTTGGTTTGAATATAAGACTGTTGTCCCTAAAGGTTTTGTTCGTGTTTTAGGTAAATTAGCCGAAATTACTGATAGCGGAATTCCAATTTATTTTTTTGTAGGAAATCACGATTTGTGGATGGAAGATTATTTTGAAAAAGAATTCAATATTCCTGTTTATCATACTACAAAAGAATTTACTTTTAATGGAAAAACTTTTTTAATAGGTCACGGAGATGGCTTAGGGCCTGGTGACAAAGGATATAAACGAATGAAAAAAGTTTTTACCAATCCTTTTTCAAAATGGTTGTACAGATGGTTGCATCCAGATATAGGTGTTAAACTTGCGCAATATCTCTCTGTCAAAAACAAACTGATTTCAGGTGAAGCTGATGTAAAGTTTTTAGGAGAAGAAAACGAGTGGCTGGTTCAGTATGCGAAAAGAAAATTAGAAACCAAACACTATGATTATTTTGTTTTTGGTCATCGTCATTTGCCTATGGAGATTCAATTAAATGAAAATTCAAAATATATCAACCTTGGCGATTGGATTGGTTACTATACTTATGGAGAATTTGATGGAACTACTTTTAAAGTTGAAAAATATAAGGTTGTATAAATTGTAGATTTCAAAAATAAAGAAAGTTGTTTTTTGCTATTTCTTTTGTTTACCTTTGCGCCGTCTCAAAGGGGTGCTCTAAATTACGAGCTGAGATTATACCCAATGAACCTGGGCAAGTAATGTTGCCAAGGGAGCGACAAAAACTGATGAAATGAAGTTAGCGTCGATAATTCATTTTTTAATAACATAGAATAATTGCCCCTTTTATTTGTAAAATTTTTACGAATGAACACTTTATTCAAAAAAAGTTCAAAGACATTTTTTGGTCTTTTTCTATTTTTTTTATCATTTGTCTCTTTTGCTCAAGAACAAAAGAAGGACAGCGCAAAAGTTAATGCTTTAGATGAGGTAGTGGTTACTTCGACTCGACTGAAAGAAAAATCACCTTTTACTTTCTCTACAGTAAAAAAAGAAGAATTAAAATCTACCAACTTGGGTCAAGATTTACCTATTTTGTTAGACCAAATGCCTTCAGTAGTAACAACTTCCGATGCTGGATTAGGAGTGGGTTACACAGGTTTACGTGTGCGTGGTAGTGATGCTACACGTGTAAATGTTACCTTAAACGGAATTCCATATAATGATGCTGAAAGTCATGGTACCTTTTGGGTAAATATGCCTGATTTTGCTTCTTCTGTAGAAGATATTCAGTTGCAAAGAGGAGCAGGAACTTCCACTAATGGTACTGGAGCTTTTGGAGCAAGTTTAAATTTAAGAACTTTAAAACCATCTGAAAAAGGATATGCTACCATTTCTAATTCTATAGGCTCTTTTGGAACTAGAAAGCATACATTTAGTATAGGTAGCGGAATCAAAAATGGGTTTTATGTAGAAGGACGATTGTCTAAAATTGCAAGTAACGGTTATATTGATAGAGCTACTTCCGATTTGAAATCGTTTTATGGTGAAGCAGGATTTGTAGGAAATAAAACTTCAGTAAAAGCTATAGTTTTTGGTGGAAAGGAAATAACCTACCAGTCTTGGTATGGTACACCTGAAGCGGTTGTTAGGGGTGATTTGGTAGGAATCCAAGCTTTTATAGATAGAAATTATTCAACACCAGAAGAAGCCGCTAATCTTTTAAATTCAGGTAGAACTTATAATTATTATACCTATAAAGATCAGGTTGATAATTATGGGCAAAATCATTATCAGCTTCATTTTGCACATCAATTTACTGAAAATTTAAATCTTTCTATTTCGGGAAATTATACAAAAGGGAAAGGGTTTTATGAAGACTTTAAAAGTGATAAAAAACTGAAGAAATATTTTCCTGAATCCTCAAACGGAAGTGTAAAAGGAGATGTGGTTTTGAGAAAATGGTTGGATAACGATTTTTATGCGTTTGTTTATTCATTGAATTATCAGAAACAAAATTGGAATGTTAATCTGGGCGGAGGTTATAACAGATATGTTGGGAATCATTTTGGACAAATAATTTGGAATTCGTTTCCTGTAGCTGTGACAAAAGATGCTGAATATTATAGAGCAGATGGGTTAAAAGAAGATTATTCTTCATTTCTAAAAGCAGATTACACTATTGCTAAAACGTTAATTGTATTTGGAGATGTCCAAGCTCGAAGAGTAGATTATTCCGCAAACGGAATGAATGGAGATTTAAAGAAATTCAATGTCAATAAAACCTATCATTTTTTCAACCCTAAAGCAGGTTTAACCTATCTAATTGATGATTATAATTCATTATACGGTTCGGTTTCGGTTGCAAATAAGGAACCTAATCGCGATGATTTAACAAAAAATCCTGTGGAACCCAATGCCGAAAAACTTATAGATTACGAATTAGGGTATAGATTTAAAAATAACAATTATAGTTTTAATCTAAACGGATACTATATGGATTATAAAAATCAGTTAGTGTTAACTGGAGCAATTGACGATACAGGTGGTCCAATTCGTGAAAATGTTGGAGAAAGTTACCGAATGGGGCTTGAAGTTATGATTTCTGCGAAAATTTTGAAAAATTTAAAAGTTGGAGCTAATGCGACATTAAGTCAAAATAAAATTAAGTCATTTGATTACAAAGTAGCGGATACTCAATATGACCCTGTGACTTATGATGAGTCTTATTTTACTGTTATAACAAAATATGAAGATACCGATATTTCTTTCTCGCCAAGTTTGATTTCTGGAGGTTCATTGACATATACACCAATAAAAAACTTGGATTTACAATATTTAATTAAATATGTAGATAGTCAATATCTAGACAATACTTCAAATAAAACTAGAATGATTGATGGATACAGTACATCTAATTTTGTAATTTCTTATGCTTGGAAACCAAAATGGATAAAAGAAATTAATTTCAATTTGTTGGTCAACAATCTTTTTAATAGAATGTATGAATCTAATGGTTATACTTATAGTTATTATTATAGACCTTCAGGTTCAACAGATAATGCCATAACAGAAAATTTCTATTATCCTCAAGCAGGAATTAATTTTATAATTGGAATGACTTTAAAATTCTAAATTAAAAAGGGAAGCATTGCAATGCTTCCCTTTTTAATTGTAAACTCGTATTATAGCGCCATTTATTTCAACGCGATAAGCTTTTAGTCCATATTGTTTGCCTCCGTCACCAGTAAAGAGGTTATATTCGGAATTGTCACATAAGCATTTAGCACTGAGTCCGCTAATAGATAATTTTGTGCAATCGGTTGGGTATTCGTTTGGGCAACTGGCTTCCCAAGCACGGTAATCGTTTTCGCCTACTTTCATTACAATAATTCCTTGTATACCAGCTCCAGCATCCCTAATCAAAACTGGATTACTTGGGTATTGCAAATTGTTATAAGACGGTAGTGCAGTGTTTATTTCTTTTGCAAATGAAACATTTTGTAAGTATTGATTATTTGTCACAGGGCTATCTTTCTGACAAGAAATAATTAAGAGACAAAGGAATAGTAATGTAATATGTTTTTTCATCTAAAATTTTGAATTGTATTGGGGGAACAAATTTAAATTAATTACATTTGTATAACGAAAGTAAAAATAGTAATATTACAAACTAAATAAAAATAAAAGTATCTTTGATACAAAAGAAATCCCGATATAAAGGGATTTTTTCTATTTTAAGTAAATAATGAAGTTATGAGCACAGTATCTTATTACACAGCCGCAGGATTAAAAAAACTAAAAGAAGAGTTAGATTATTTAAAAAATATCGAACGTCCTAAAGCGTCAGAAGCTATTGCCGAGGCAAGAGATAAAGGAGATTTATCTGAAAATGCAGAATATGATGCTGCAAAAGAAGCACAAGGATTATTAGAGATGAAAATCTCTAAAATGGAAGAATTATATGCTAATGCTAGACTTATAGATGAGTCTCAGTTAGATACTTCAAAAGCATTAGTGCTTTCGTATGTTAAAATTAAGAATCAAACTAATGGTATGGAGCTTACTTATCAGTTAGTTGCTGAAAGCGAAGCGGATCTGAAAAGAAATAAAATTTCAGTTACTTCTCCTATTGGTAAAGGATTATTGGGTAAATCTGTTGGTGAAATAGCCGAAATCCAAGTCCCTAATGGAGTATTGAAATTTGAAATTTTGGAATTAACAAGAGATTAATCGAAATATGGCATCGATATTCACAAAAATTGTAAATGGAGAAATTCCTTGTTACAAAATAGCAGAGGATGATAATTATTTAGCCTTTTTGGATGTAAATCCTAATGCTAAAGGGCATACTCTTTGTATTCCTAAAGAGGAAATAGATAAGATTTTTGATATCGAAGATGAACTTTATCTAGGATTAATGTCATTTTCAAAAAAAGTAGCTATAGCATTAGAAAAAGCGGTGTCTTGTAAGCGTGTTGGTATGGCTGTAATAGGGCTAGAGGTGCCGCACGCACACGTACACCTTATCCCGTTGAATAATATGGATGAGATGCGTTTTCAACAAAAAGTAAAACTTTCGCCAGAAGAGTTTCAAGAACTAGCAGCTAAGATAGCTGGGAAATTTTAAAATTCAAGCCTCTAGGAAATCTAGATGTTTTTTTATGTGTTTTGTAAATAAAGAATTGTAACATTTAGTAAAATATGTTGACTAAGAATATGTATAAATAAACATAACGAATGAAAACATTTTTTAAGTCATTTTCACTTTTTATAATTGGTGTGCTAATATTTTACTTTACACTTCCAGTTATTGGGTATGGTTTTGTTAAATTACCAATAATTTTTTTGATTTTATTGCTACTAACATCTTTATTTTTCATTTCTTTTCAAGTAAGTAATGATGGAAAGCAATTTAAGGTTTTAAAAGGGCCAGCTAACTGGAAAAAGTATCTTATTGGGGTTTTACTTTTATATATTTTCATTTTACCTATTTTTAGTTCGGCATTATTTAGAACAAAAGAATACCAAAGTTTAATTGGAAAAGTTGATAATGGGGACAAAATTTCTAATCATATCGCTCCAATTTCAATGGATGAAATTCGAGTTGTTGATGAAGACTTAGCTTATTTGTTAGGTGAAAAGATTTTAGGCTCACAACCAGCTTTAGGAAGCCAAGTACATCTAGGAGAGTTTTGTATCCAGCAGGTAAATAAAAAGTTGTATTGGGTAGCCCCTTTATTACATTCTGGTTTTTTCAAATGGTTGAATAACAGTCAAGGTACGTCAGGATACGTAATGGTTTCGGCAACAAATGAGCGAGATGTGAAGTTAATTCAAAATTTAGAAAAAAATCAAATCAGAATTAAGTTTCAACCTTCTGCATATTTCGGTAGTAATCTTAAACGTCATATTTATATGAATGGATATACTACAGTAGGGCTTACTGATTTTTCTTTTGAAATAGATGATAACGGGAAGCCTTATTGGGTAGTTACTAAGTACGAAAAGAAAATTGGTTTTAGCGGGAATGATGCAACTGGTGTAGTAGTCGTAGATGCTCAAACTGGGGAAATAAAAGATTATTCAATTGAAAATACTCCTAAGTGGGTAGATCGTATTCAACCTATAGACTTTATAGAAGAGCAATTAAATGATTGGGGAGAATTAGTACACGGATATTGGAATTTTTCTAACTCAGATAAATTACAAATCACTGAAGGTATGGCGCTAGTTTATGGAAAAGATAACAAATCATATTGGTACACTGGTATAACCTCAGTTGGGAAAGATGAATCGGCAGTAGGTTTTGTGTTGGTAGATACAAGAACTAAGAAAACCACTTTTTATAAGCAAAGCGGAGCAACAGAATATGCAGCTCAAAGTTCGGCACAAGGAAAGGTGCAAGAGAAGGGATATAATGCTTCGTTGCCTATACCTTACAATATCAACAATATTCCAACCTATGTAATGACATTAAAGGATAAAGGAGGGTTGGTAAAAATGTTTGCTATGGTTTCTATAAACGATTATACGATTGTAGGTGTTGGAAATACAATGAGAGAAACTTTGATGGCTTATAAAAATGCTTATAATATGTCTGGAAATACCATTAAACCAGATACACAGGTAAATAAAAAATTAGTAAAAGCAACAGTAACCCGTATTCAAAGTGATATAAAAAATGGGAATAGTTTTTACTATTTCACAATTGAAGGTGAAGCCAAAATTTTTATTGGTTCGTCACAATTATCAAATGAGTTACCCATTACACGCGTTGGTGATCAAGTTGAAATTTCTTTTGATTCTGATACAGAGGAAGTGATTGATGTTTCTAGCTTTAAGAATTTATCGATAAATAAATAAGTTTTTATGCCTGACAGATTTCAAACCTGTCAGGTAATAAAACATTTACACAAGCTTTAGAAAATGGTTTTAGTATCGTTTGCAATTATAATTATGAGTCTTTTTGATTCAATTTAAATGGAAAAATTAGCTGGCTAATTAATTTTTTCGGAAATATTTTTTTGCTAGAGTCAAATAGTCCAATTTGATTTATTTCAAATAATCTCTGAGGTAGGTAAAAACTATTAAAGAGTAGATCCCAAAAAACTAGTGCTCCACTGCTATAATTGCTATTTCCTTCAGTCTCAATATTTGAATGATGCCAACGGTGTACTTCATTCATGTTGAATATATAATTAAACGCTCCTAATTTGAAGTTTATATTGGTATGATTAAGTATGGCTACATAGTTGTTTATAAAACTTACTAATAAAATGCTTTCTTTTGAAAAGCCTAATATTTGAAGAGGAATTAAACTCAAAAAAGCAGTTAGAAAAGCATTTATAGGATGTAATCTAAAACCATTTAGCCAATAAATTTTGTCTGGAGAATGATGTATTGCGTGTATTTTCCAAAGCAATGAGCTTTTTGTATGTGATAATCTATGATGCCAATAGGGAAGGAAACCAGATAATAACAAGCCAGTGAGAATTACTAAAGGAAATGGAATTGCATTAGAAAAAAGAGTTAGATGAAATGCTTGTATGTTTATAGCGACTAGTATATAGGTTACAGCTACCTTCGCAATTGGACTGATAAAAATGGTACTTATGGCATACATAATATCTTGCCAGAGATTAGCATCTGTTTTTGTCCATTGGACTTCAAAAGGATATTTTTTTTCAAGCAGAAATGTGATAAGCAAAGAGCCCACAAAAACCCCATAATAAACATACGGATTGTAATTATAAAAGTAGAACAATCCTGTTGCAATAAATAAGAGAATAAAAAAGCCAAAATTTTGAATAAGTGTTTTCATTGTTAAATCATTTTTTATAAATGACTATGAAATGAAAAAAAGATGCAATTTAGATTGTATTATTTTTCACAATTATAGTTTACAATACCACCACGAGCATCTAATTCGATTTGACAACGTTTTAAAAAGATGTCTTTTATTTTTTGGCGTGCTCTTTGAATTCTTGATTTGATGGTTGGTAATGGTAACTGAAGTTGGTCGGCAATATCTTGTTGCGAAATACCTTTGAATTCAGCTAAAAGTAAAGCTTCAAAATAATTGTCTGAAATAGATAAAACTTCGGGGTAATTTTCTGAAAAATAAGATTTGATTTCTAACGGAGATTTATTTTTCTCTAAGAAATCTTCTTTTACTTTATCATAAATATGCTTATTGTCTTCTGCTAAAGCGAGGAAAGAGTTTGGTTTTTCTTTTCCTTCTTCTATAAATACTAAATCTGTTATTTGTGGAAGTTTCTTCTGGTTCTTCTTTAAAAAATCAATAGATATATTTCTTGCAATTCTAAAAACCCATTGTTGATATTTGCTTTCTTCAATTAAATCTTTTCTTTTTTCAATACTAATTAGTAAAGTATCTTGTACAATGTCTTCTACATCAGGAATGTCTCCAATAATTTTTTTGACGTATTTTATTAAGTCCTCACGTAGATTCATATAAATTTATTGGTATTTTATTTTAAACGTTCTAAAACGCCTTTTCTTTTTACAATATTTTTATAATCCCATTGAATGTTTCGAGATTTTTCTAGCCAACTTCTAAGTTTATCTTGCTCTATTTGTGATGCTGAGGTGAAGAATATAGAAGCGTCTTTGAATTTTCCAGATCCTGATTTTAAATCGGGTTCTTCAAAACTAGCACCACTCCAAAACATTAGACGGATGCCTGCTTTTTGTTTACTATAACCCACAATAGGATTGCCATCCAAAAACCAAACAGGATGTGCGTGCCAAATTTTGTTTTCTGATTCTGGTAAATTAGTTGAAATTATCTCATACAAAGCATCGCAAATTGACTTGTCTTCAGGCAATTGTTTGTCATTGTAATTAAGAATTTCGGAATTCATAAAAATGTATTAAAAGTCAATTTGAGCAACCAAATTATTTAATTTTTGTTTGTACTCTAAATTAGTAATTTCTGCTTTAGTACTATCAAAATTATCATTAAAACTTGGTAAAGAAAAACTTCCTTTAACGACAGCGCCCTGAAAAGGAAATCGTTGATTCGCAATTTCTAGTACAGAGCTTCCGCCACGTGCTCCAGGTGATGTAGCTAATAGTAATACTGGCTTTTCTTGAAATGTTTTGGCGTTAATTCTTGATGTCCAATCTAATATATTTTTAAAAGCCGACGAATAATTTCCGTTATGTTCTGCTAAGGAGATGATTAATAAATCTGCAGATCCAATTTTTGTATAAAATTCTTTGGCAAGCGGATGCATTCCGTTTTCTTTTTCCTTGTCAACGGAAAAAATTGGCATTTCGTAATCGTTTAAATCTAAAACTTCTACCGAAACATTTTCAAAAAGATTTGCAGTGTAAGTCGCTAATTGTTTGTTAATTGAAGTTTTGCTTGATGAAGCACCAAAGGCAATTATTTTTTTAGTCATTTTTATTTAGATAAAAGGTTAGCGCTCTCGAAGGGCGCTTGTTAACAGTTTCAATGATCTTTTCTGTGGTTGAATTATCGGTAACAATCCAAGGTTGTTCTTTTGGTCTAAATACATCAGGATTGTTACGCACACAATTACCAGAATGAGCACACTTGCTAGGTTGCCACACTATAGTTACTTCGCCGTTAGTGTATTTTTTTGTTACCTCTTTTGAATCCATAATATTTATTTTTTATGGTTTATAAAACATCTCTAAACTCTGGGACTTTATCAAAAACACTTTTGGCAAATGGGCATAATGGTAAAATAGTGATTCCTTTTTCATGAGCGTATTCTACAGCTGCGGTGACCATTTTTTTCCCAAATCCTTTGCCGTTGTTGCCTTCGTTTACTTCGGTGTGGTCGATAATAATTTTCTCATCGCCAGCAAAAACAAAAGTCATCATAGCTTCCTGCTTACCCGCTATTTCGATATAAAATGTGCCTTTGTTGTCGTTTATTTTGAGTTGTACTTGTTCCATAATCATAATTTATTATTCCATAGGTATTTCCATTACTAAAAATTTAGCATTAGAATTTGCTTTAATTTCAATTTCAGGAGTTTCCCAAATGCCAATAGCGTCTCTTTTTCCTAAAATAGTTCCACTTATGTCTATTTCTCCTTCAATATTCATAATGTAGAAACCGTTTCCTTCTTTTTTTAAATTTAATTTTTTTGAGAAATCTTTGTCAAAATTACTTAAATAAAACCAAGCATCTTGATGAATCCACACCCCGATATCCTCCGGATTAGGAGATAAAATTTGAGCAAAATTATTTTTTTCTAAGCCTTTGTCTAAGGTAATTTGCTGGTATCTAGGTGTTACATTTTGTTTGTTAGGAAACAGCCAAATTTGAAATAACTTTGTTTGCTTGTCGTGATTAGGATTAAATTCACTATGCATCACACCAGTGCCTGCACTCATCACTTGGATGTCACCAGTTTCAATGGTAGCCGAATTCCCCATACTGTCTTTATGAGCCAATGCCCCTTCTAATGGAATAGTAATTATTTCCATATTATCGTGAGGGTGCATCCCAAAACCCATTCCGCCAGCAATAGTGTCGTCATTTAACACTCTAAGTACTCCGAAATGTACTTTTTCAGGATTAAACCAACTGGCAAAACTGAAACTATGATATGCGTCTAACCAACCGTGATTAGCGTGACCTCTTTCGTTGGATTTGTGTATAATCGTTTTCATGTTTAAAATTTGTATATACAAATGTACGAAATTGAATATATGATTTATGTTAACTTAATCTTAATGTTAATGAGATCTGGTTATCATAAAAAAACCGATGCTTTAAAGCATCGGTTACAAAAATTGGGGTTTTACTAATTATTTGTAAACCTATTCTTTTATAAATTTAATTTTTGCGGTGTTGTTATCTTCATTGTTAACTTTTAAGAAGTAAACTCCAGCTTCACCTTCAAAATTTATTGAAATGTTTTTAGTGTCAGAATAAGCGTTTTGAAATACTCTTTTACCGCTAATGTCAAAAATTTCAATATTTAAATTCTTATACAATTTATTTGTTTGAATCGCTAAGATGTCTTTTACTGGATTTTGCTGTATTTGGATAGATTTGGTAAAATCAAAATCTAAAGTACTTAGAGGTGTTTCTGTTAGTTGTAATGTTCTTCCAGAGGTTGCATTGTCGCCATTAGTGTTACCAGTTCCATTTACAGCAAGACCTATGAAATAAAATGTAACTGTTCCAGTTCCTGTGGCAGGAGCGGTCCACTGACCAGTAAAAGTTCCTGTTGTACTAGTAGCATTATGTTCAAAATAAGTTCTTCCCCCAGAAGTGGAAATTTGTGCATTGCTAGACGGAGATGAAAAAGTACCAACAGAAGTATTTGAAGCGTTTAAAGAAGTAGCTTGCATACCAAATCTTGTACTTGATGCAGTTACTGAGAAAGTTAAATTGTATGTTTGTCCTGGAACATAAGAGGTTACAATTACATTAGAACTGTTTCTAACTACAAGAGTTGCAGTAGGTGTAAAACTTCCTCCACCATGACAGTCAGAGCAAAGTCCTTCTCCAGGAGCACCTGTTCTACCGCCAATTCCAGAAGCTGCTGCTCCCCCTGATCTTAGGGGTTTTGTAGTGTGATAATCACTAATAAATAAAGAGTTTTTGAAACTCAGAAAGCTTGTAAATACAACAGAGGCTATTAAGATAAAAAAATAGTTTTTAAATTTCATATTATCAATGGTTTAAGATTTTTTTTGTAAAAATATAAAAATTAATGAAAGTGATCTTCTTCTATTTCAAATTCCGCATCTTTTTCCCAAATTTCCATTTCGCAAGGTTTGCAATTGAATTTTAGTTTATATTCTAATTCACCTTGTTTTAGTACTAATGGCTCTTTTACTTTTTGATCCATATTTTCACGATGGTATTTTGGACAACGCTCTAATTCGTATTTGATACAATATTTAGTGGTCATTACGCGCGATTTCCCTGGGTCCCATTGTAATTCAAATGCTTTTTCTATTTCGGTTAC
Source organism: Limnohabitans sp. (assembly GCA_030053945.1). Classification (GTDB taxonomy): domain Bacteria; phylum Bacteroidota; class Bacteroidia; order Flavobacteriales; family Flavobacteriaceae; genus Flavobacterium. The sequence goes on along the minus strand of JASGCW010000001.1, from coordinate 139,102 downwards.
GCCGTGACGCTCATAAAAAGCACGAGCATATTTATTAGAAACATTATATGTAAAGTCTAAATGCGTTTCTGGGTAAGGATGCGATGTTTTTTCTAGTTGATGCTCGTGACGAACATAACTAGCTAAACGAATTTCAGATAACTGCTCGTACACATTTCTTCGCATCTCATTGATTTTTGAAATAGGAAGGAACCAGTTTTTAGAAAATTCAATTGTGATTTCGTCAGCGGTATAAGGTGTAAAACCTGTTTTTGCCAAGTTTACCTTGAAGTTTTCTGTTAACGAATCGCCTGTTTTAGTTTCTTCTTTTGGATGGTCTAATCGTACAGTACTTATATTTCCATCTTCATCGGTAGCGATTAATTCAAATCCAGTTTCAGTTTCTTTTAATACTAACGAAGTGCTAATTTTTCGAACAGCACTATCTTCTCTTTCAACTAATCTGATAAATGCGGCATCGTTGTTACGGTAAATTTCGGTTCCAGCAGCAATTTCTTTTAAAACATTAGGAGTGACAACACCATTTTCAGCTTTATTTACATAAATCCCTTCGGCTTCTTTATTCTCATTTATAAAACAAAGTCCATCACCATTGTTGAGCATTTCGCCATTTTCGATGATGTACGAATTTCCAACTGTTTTTATTAGTTTTCCTATGTATTGCCCTTTCGATTTAGGACTTTCCCAAGAACCAATGGATTGATGTCTTTCGTTAACGAAATAATCGGTATAGCCACGGTTAAAGGTTCTGTCTAAAGCAGAATCAAAAGTGTAGGTACAAGTTCCAGAAGAAGATTTGATGTATTTGTCGCTATTTTCAGCTAAAAAAGCATCTAATTTTTTACGTAAAAAAGAAACATTGTTTTTTACATACACCACATCTTTTAAACGTCCTTCAATTTTGAAAGAACAAATACCCGCTTCAACTAAATTTGGAATTTGATTTGAAACGTCGAAGTCTTTAATTGAAAGTAAATGGCTATTTCGTATTAACGTATCCCCGTTTCCATCTATTAAGTTATACGGTAAGCGACAGTTTTGAGCGCAAGAGCCTCTGTTTGCCGAACGCTCTCCATTAGCGACACTCATATAGCAGTTTCCACTGAAAGAAACGCATAGAGCACCAGTTACGAAGAATTCTAATTCAACATCTGTTTCTTGGCTGATTTCTTTAATTTGGTGAAGATTCAATTCGCGTGCTAAAACCACACGTTGGATACCAGCATCAGCTAGGAATTTAATTTTCTTAGGATCACGATTGTTAGATTGTGTACTAGCGTGAAGTGCGATAGGAGGTAGGTCTAATTCTAATAAGCCCATATCCTGAATGATAAGTGCGTCAACCCCTATTTCGTACAATTTCCAAATCATTTTGCGACAAGTTTCCAATTCGTCATCATACAAAATGGTATTGATAACCACAAAAACTTGCACATTATATAAATGAGCATATTTTACTAGTTCGGCAACATCTTCAATAGGATTGTGTGCGTTAGAACGAGCACCAAATTGTGGCGCACCTATATAAACTGCATCGGCACCCGCATTGATTGCCGCGATACCCGTAATTAAATCTTTTGCTGGAGCTAAAATTTCAATCTTCTTCTTCATTTCTAAAAGCCTAATATTTTGGATGTTACAAAAAAAGCGAGTGCAAAGGTCTGAAAAAAAGAATTAAAATTAGAGTTATACTAAGCTTTTTGGAAAATTATTTTTGATTATTTGTAACTATTCAGGCATTACTTTATTAGTTTAATAATAACTTGAGTTGATAAAACCCAAATGACAAGCACCAAAATACACTCGAGGCGAAGCCGAACTGAGCGAAGCTAAATAAATTCAAAAAATTAAATTTCAAATTCTAAAAAGACTGAGTTCAATTTGAAATGTTTGATATTTTGAATCACTTGAATATTGGAATTTATCTGTATTTTGTTATTTGTGCTTTGACTTTATCATAACAATCATTTATCGCAACAACTGAATAGTTACGATTATTTTTTGTTGGGAAGTAATTCGAAAGAGGTTGATATAAAATTTTTGTCTTTAATTTCTCCGCTAACTTTAGCTTTTCGAATAGCATTACAAAAACCATCTTCTGCGTGTGCATTTCCGTGTTTGTGAATATCTGTTCCAATTACAGAATAGACTTTTCCTTCATATCTTATAGAAAGTGCACAAACTTTATCTGTAGTTCCTAATTGGCACATACCGCAAGAAGCCTCTACAATTTGATTTTTTAATTTTTTATCTTGTGCAGAAACACTAAGCGTAGCAATAATTGCTAGGCTGTATATAATTTTTTTCATTTGGGTAATTTTTATTATTAATATCACAGCGGCGATTAGGACCACAACGCAATCTTCTTGGACCGCAAGAAAGCAGTGTTAAACCAACTAATATTGTGATGATGATTTTATACATAGCGCAAAGACAGTAAATCCCTATTAAGGATTTACTGTTACTAAGTTAGCAGTTTTTTGGGCACGCTCCACCATTTCTTCTATGGAAGTTGATGTTAAAGTTTCGTTAACGAGTACAACTCCCATTCTTCTGTAGGGTCTTGATGTAGGTTTGCCAAATAATCTAAAATCGGTTTTTGGTAAACAAGCCACATTTTCAATGCCTGTAAAAGTAGGATTTTCAGAATTTTCTGAAGCTAAAATCACGGCACTTGCTCCTGCTTTTTCTAAAGTGATTTCTGCGATAGGTAAGCCTAAAATGGCACGTAAATGTAATTCAAATTCATTAAAATTTTGTGTTCCAGCAAGTGTAACCATTCCTGTATCGTGTGGGCGAGGGGATAATTCTGAAAAATAAACACCTTCATCAGTCAAAAAGAATTCTACGCCAAAAATTCCTGCTCCGCCTAATGCTTCGGTGACTTTACGAGCCATATCTTGAGCTTCTAGAATGTCTTTTTCTGAAACATTAGCAGGTTGCCAACTTTCTTGATAATCGCCACGTTCTTGTCGGTGTCCTATAGGAGCGCAGAAAAGTGTAGGTAGATTGTTGTTCTGAGTTACTGTTAATAAAGTAATTTCCGAATTAAATTTTACAAATGCTTCTACTATGACTTCTACAATATCACCACGTGAACCTTCTACTGCATAATTCCAAGCTTTTATGATGTCTGCTTCAGATTTGATGGTCGATTGTCCTTTGCCTGACGAGCTCATAAGCGGTTTTATCACACAAGGAATGCTTATTTCTGCAACCGCTTTTTCTAATTCTTGTTGCGAAGTGGCATAACGATAATTTGCAGTACGCAATCCTAAATCTTTAGCGGCTAAATCACGAATAGCCTTACGATTCATTGTGAAATTAGCTGCTTTAGCAGATGGGACAACGGTAATTCCTTCTTTTTCGTAATCATAAAAACGTTCGGTTCGAATGGCTTCAATTTCTGGAACAATAAAATCAGGCTTGTGTTTGGCAACGATTTTATCAAGCGCATCACCATCAAGCATATTAATGACTTCACGTTCGTGGGCTACTTGCATTGCAGGTGCATTGTCGTAACTGTCAACTGCAATTACATATTGACCTATGCGTTGTGCTGCAATTACAAATTCTTTTCCTAATTCGCCTGAGCCCAGTAGTAATATTTTCTTTTGCATTTTGTTTAGTTGAATAAATTTTCTAAAGTTAAACTGTTTTGAATCATACCTGAATTTTCGTTGTTTTTTAATCCATAAGGGGTAATCATCGATAAAAATACAGCTTTCTTGGTTTTTGTTTCGGTTTTGAATATAGAAATTTTGTTTAATAGTTCTTTTAAAACGTAAAATTATCAGCCATAAGTATGTTTTTTGACACACTTATGGCTGATAATAATATAAAAAATGATGCTAAAAAGGGAGTAAATTTATTTCTTTTCCGTTAATAAATTGGTGGGTTGCGATAGCGATTTCATCGATAGAAAAGTTGAAAATATCCTCTTTAATTAGTTGTTTTACTTTTTTCTTCTCTCTGAATGAAAATTGACCGTCCAGTAATAATCCAATGGTAATGATTTGGTTGCAAACCAACTGAATTGTGGTTGAAGCATTTTCAAATCGTTCAAAAAAATCGGGTTTAAATAAATGCTCTTTTTTTATAGGTATTTTATAATGTTTGATTACATTTTCGGTCAAAACCGCATGATTGGGATGAAAATCTTGCTTGCTAATTGCAATAAGTTGTAAAGCATCATAAATTAATTCTTTTTCTGATGCGGATATTTCAGTTTGGTCTAATGATTTGATAAAACGATCTATGAGTTGGATGCCAAAAATTTCGGCCTTAGTGTTTTTATAAACTATATAAGTGGCATATGCGTTTAATGCCATATAAATAGGAGCACCTGCAAAATCCATTAGGTATTTCACCGCATATCTTCCTGCAAAACGTTTTATTAAATATCGTAAAACTTTATTCGCTAAGAAACCTTTTAGTTTGATAAGCGTATTGATAAAAATTAATACTGCTTTGTTGATTTCTTGAAAAGGATTTAAACCGTATTTTATAATTTCTTTATTGGGTTTTACCGTAGCAATTTTAGTTATTTTCTCTAAATGATGATTTTTGTTTTCTTCATTGATATATCCTGTGATAACGGCTATGTTATGCGTCATTCTTAAATGGATGAAAGTCAAAAAATAAATTTCTAGCACGGTAAGAATAATACACAAAGCAATGTCATATAATGGCAATTGAAGCGGGAACTTTAAAATTGTTAACGAAACTGTTTTTGATAAAATAGGTAAAAAATACATAGGAATATAATAAAACAGCACTCCTAGAAATCCCAGAAGTGCTGATTGCCATAAGGCATTATGATATTCTTTTTTTATTAGATGCAATTCATTTTCATTTAAAATGTGAATAGCATCATTATTCTCGATGGAAGGAATCGGTAATTTTTTTAAAATTAATCGATTTAAAAAATCCATTTTTTTAATTAGTTACTGCTTCTTTAATACGTCTGATAGCTTCTCTTAAAGTTTCTTCGCTTGTAGCGTACGATAAACGAATACAGTTAGGGTTGCCAAAAGCATCACCTGTTACAGTGGCAACATTTGCTTCGGCTAATAAATACATTGCAAAATCGTTTGCGTCTTTAATTTCCGTACCTCTTAATGTTTTCCCGAAGTAAGCCGATACATCTGGGAAGAAGTAGAATGCACCTTCTGGCATTGTTAATTTGAATCCTGGAATTTCAGAAAGTAATTGATAAACAATTCCTCTACGGCTTTCAAAAGCATCTACCATATATTTAATTGCTGAAGGATCAGCTTCAACAGCAGCTTTTGTAGCACGTTGCGCAATAGTATTTGCACCACTAGTTACCTGACCTTGCATTTTTGTACACGCTTTAGCGATAAATTCAGGAGCGCCTATGTATCCAATTCTCCATCCTGTCATTGCAAAAGCTTTAGCCACACCATTTACGGTAATTACATTGTTTTCCATTCCAGCAATTGAGCCTATACTGCAATAGTTTCCTGTGTAATTGATGTGTTCGTAGATTTCATCTGAAACCACATAAATATTAGGGTATTTTTTTAGTACTTCCACTAAACCTTCTAATTCTTCTTTGCTATAAACAGAACCCGATGGATTACAAGGTGAACTAAACCACATCATTTTTGTTTTTGGTGTGATAGCAGCTTCAAGTTGCGCAGGTGTAATTTTGAAATTTGATTCAACAGAAGTTGGAACTTCAACAGGTACACCTCCCGAAAGTTTGATGATTTCAAAATAAGAAACCCAGTATGGTGCTGGTAAAATTACCTCATCACCATCATTTAGCATTACTTGCGCAATATTATATAAAGATTGTTTAGCTCCTGTGGAAACCACAATTTGAGTAGGCGTATAATTTAAATTATTATCTCTTTTGAATTTAGCACAAATAGCTTCTTTTAAATCGGCATATCCTTCTACTGGTGGATAAGCAGAATAGTTATCATCGATAGCTTTTTTTGCAGCTTCTTTAATAAAATCAGGGGTGTTAAAATCAGGCTCTCCTAAACTTAAACTGATGATGTCTTTTCCTTGTGATTTTAGTTCTCTAGCTAATGCTGCCATTGCTAAAGTTTGAGAAACAGCTAAATTGTTAATTCTTTCAGATAAAATAGTACTCATTTTTTTTGTTATTGTGATGTTTTGATTATGCTAGTTGAGGTTCTTGACCCAGTTCTTTTAAGTGTTTGAAATGTGATATAACAGCAGACCACATTGTTTTGTATTCATAATATGGAAGATTACACTCTTTTGCTGTTTGTTTAACTATTTCGGCTATTTTGTTGTAATGTATGTGGCTGATATGAGGAAAAATATGGTGTTCAATTTGATGGTTTAATCCGCCAGTATAATAATTTACTAACCAATTTTTTGGTGCAAAATTAGCCGTAGTAAATAATTGGTGAATAGCCCAAGTATTTTCCATTTCGTTTTCTTCGCTTGGAAGCGGAGTGATCGTATCTCCTATTATATGTGCTAATTGAAAAATTACACTTAAGATTACACCCGCAGTATAATGCATTACTACAAATCCTAAAACTACTTTCCACCAATCAATTCCTAGAGTGATAGGAATTACTAACCAAATCGTGAAATAAATTATTTTAGTTATCACTAAAGTGGTCCAACGAATGCTTGGATTGATAAACTCACCATAAGATAATTTGCGTTTTAAGTAACGTCTCATCTGCTGAAAATCGGTAGTGATTGCCCAGTTGAAGGTTAATAATCCGTATAAGAAAATAGAATAATAGTGTTGGAATTTATGAAAACGGTGCCATTTTGCTTCTTTGCTAAAGCGTAAAATTCTACCCGCTTCTAAGTCTTCGTCGTGTCCTGGAATATTAGTATAGGTGTGATGTAAAACATTATGTTGTACTTGCCAGTTATATACATTCCCTGCTAAAATATAGATGCTTCCACCCATGATTTTATTTAACCATTGTTTAGAAGAATACGAACCGTGATTGCCGTCGTGCATAACATTCATACCTACGCCAGCCATTCCTACACCTATAACGACATTCAGAAGCAAATAGACCCAAATAGGCATTTCCATACTAATTAAAAAGAAATATGGAGTAAGGAAAATAGCAAACATTACAATGGTTTTTAAATGCAATTTCCAGTTACCTGTTTTTTGGATATTATTTTCTTTAAAGTAATTGTTTACTCTTGTGTTTAGGGTTCTGAAGAACTTCATTGAATCGGTTCTTGAGAAGATGGGTTCATTTGTTTGCATAATTCTAAAAAATGTGCCCAAATTTAATTATTAATAAATTGAATTGATAACGATTTGAGATAATTTTTAAACACTAAATTGATTAATTTTGTCAAAAAAATGAGCGATGCAGCAAATTCTTAAGTATTTTCCTAATTTAACCGAAAATCAAATCAAACAATTTCAAGCTTTAGGAGATCTTTACCAAGATTGGAATTCAAAAATAAATGTCATTTCGCGTAAAGATATAGATGAACTTTACGAAAAACATATATTACACTCGTTAGCTATTGCTAAGATTCAAGAATTTAAAGCAGGCAGTACGGTGATGGATGTAGGGACAGGAGGAGGATTTCCAGGGATTCCGTTAGCTATATTATTCCCAGAAACCCAATTTTATTTGATAGATGTAATTGCTAAAAAGATAAAAGTAGTCAATGCAGTTGCGGAAGGTATTGGTTTAAAAAATGTAAAAGCCGAACAAAAAAGAGCCAATACCGTGAACGAAAAATTCGATTTTATTGTGAGCCGAGCGGTAACTAATATGCCTGATTTTGTAGAATGGGTAAAAGGAAAAATTAAAAAACACAACGGACACCCCGAACGTCATAACGGAATTTTATATCTAAAAGGAGGAGATTTGACAGAAGAATTGCAGGATTTTCCAGAAGCCATTCAGTATGATATAGCTGATTTCTTCACAGAAGAATTTTTTGAAACGAAAAAAGTGGTGTATTTGCCAATTTAATTTTTTTGATATCAATCCCGTAGCTTCGGTACAAAAAAAATCTCAATTTTGAAACTTCGGTTCAAAAAGTATCAAATAACCAAAATGTTTGACTTTTTGAATCATTAAAATATTGGAATTTATTTAGGCTTCGCTCAGTTCTGCTTCGCCTCGAGTGTGTTTTGTCATTTGTGTTTTGTCATTTTATTTTTTATCTAACTAGTTGAATAAATACAATTAGTTCAGATTCTAGATTTTTTATGTATTAAATTTTTCAACTAAACGACTTTGTATTTTTATTTGTAAAAATAGCATTCTAACTGTTGGATTATAATTATTTTAATTTTTAAACAGGATTTAATAAAGAATTTATATATTTACGTTTTAAGCTTGCGATTAGCCATGGCATTCGCTTTTAAAAATATTTAAAGAAATTTGAAGAAATAACCACAGATACACAGATTTTATATTCTGTTTTTTTAGAAAATTGATTATAAAATTATCCGCTTTGCGGAAATAAATATTAAAATTTATATTTTATCAAGTTATTTTAATCTGTGTTCCCGATAGCTATCGGGAGTGGCAATTTTTTAAACGCTAATGCCGTGGCGGTTAGCTTGTATTTTCAAATATTTAGGACGTTTAAAATTTGTTTAAAAATTAGTTTGTTGACTTTATTATGTGGGGAAATAAAATCAAAATGCTATCAGTTTTACTTTTACTAACACTAGGTGTTTCTTGTTATAATTACAAATCGATAGATAAAAACGGTATGGTTTGGATAAAAACCAACTATGATTTATGGAAATCTATAGATGGTAAACTCGCAGTTCAAAGTTTTGATGTTTCAGATTTGACATCAAAAAAAGAAATTTTTATTGACCGTTTTACTAATGGCAAACAATTAAAAAATATAATAGATACCACAAGTTTTGAGTATTTAGGAAATTATTTTTACAAGGACAAAAACTATATATATTATCATTACGACACCTCAGACGGCGGAAATTTTCATCTTATTGAAGATGCAGATCCAAAAACATTTACGCTCATAGGATGGTATGCTAAAGATAAAAAATCAATTTACGATCCAAGACATGGTAAATTAGATAAAATAGATTATCAGACATTTAAAACTTCAGAGGAGGTAGGTAGCTTTGCAAAGGATAAAAATGGATATTATTTTTGGGGTGAAAACATTGATACTTTAGATGCGGATAACGAACTAAAAGAAACTATTAATATTCTTAATGAGATGGAATGATTTTGTTGTCAATGAAAATCCTTTAATCCCAATCTATTTATCGAGATTAACATATTCACTAAGATTAATCTGTTTGTAACTATTCAGCCTATCATTTTTGACTATTCAGATATTTATTGACTTGAATAACTTAAAAAGAGATAAACATCCAAATAACAATATCCAAAAAGCAAATAAAATCAAAAGAAGAAATCAAAATCCCGAAGCTTCGGACAAAAAGTGTCAAATAGCCAAAAATGTTTGACTTTTTGAATCATTTAAATATTGGGATTTATTTGTCATTTGTGTTTTGTTATTTGTATTTTGTCATTTGTATTTTGTCATTTGTGTTTTGTCATTTCATTTTTTATCTAACTGACTAAATACTTATATTTATTCCTACTATGGCAGACTTTCAGACCGTACAGGTTATTTGTGTTTTACTATTTTTTTTAGGTTTTCTAACCGCAAGCAGTATTTATCGTCTAATATAGGGCTTGCTGACAAACTCAAGAAACTAACTTAAAGTCATTTAAAGATAATGACAATTAATTTATATTGCATTCTTTTTTTATTACCATTAAGATTAAGGAAAATGTAACTATTCAGCTATTACTTTATTCGTTTGATAATAAATAGAGTTGCTGTTAAACACGGTTTCTTTATTACACCTGACAGGTTTTGAAAAACCTGTCAGGTGTAATAGCTTAAATCAGGTAATTATTCAACTCTATTGAAAAAATCACATTGCTTTAAAACTTACTAATCAATAAAACAACAACTATTATACAAACCCTAACTAACTGAATAGTTACAGGAAAATTAAGAATCACAGTGTGATTAGCTATTATGTAAACTTAATTATCTTAATTTCTTAATGGTTATAAGAAAAAACTTTTAACTGATTATGGTGGTCTGGGCTTAAAAAATTGAAATAAAAAAATCCATCTGTATTTTAAGATGGATTTTGTAACTATTTATGATAGATTACCCTAAGAAAGGATATCTATAATCTACTGGAGTAACAAACGTTTCTTTAATAGTTCTAGGAGACACCCAACGCAATAAGTTTTGTGCTGAACCTGCTTTGTCATTTGTTCCTGATGCTCTAGCACCTCCAAATGGTTGCATACCTACCACAGCTCCGGTTGGTTTGTCATTAATATAGAAGTTACCAGCACAGTTTTGTAAAGCAACGGTTGCTTCTTCAATGGCATAACGACATCCGCTGAAAACAGCACCTGTTAAAGCATATTCTGAAGTTGCATCAACCAATTTTAACGTTTCAGCCCAAGTTGCATCTTCATAGATATAAATCGTCAATACAGGTCCGAATAATTCGGTTTCCATAGTTGCATATTTTGGGTTTGTAGTCAAAATAACCGTTGGTTCAATGAAATACCCTTTCGATTTATCATAACCACCACCAAAAATAACTTCTGCATCGGCATCCGCTTTAGCTTGGTCAATATATTTAGCTAATTTATCAAAAGAACCTTCGTGGATAACTGCTGTTACAAAGTTGGAGAAATCTTCAGGAGAACCTTGTTTGAAAGTAGCTAATTCCTTGCCCATTTCTTCTTTGATAGCTGGCCATAAGGAAGCAGGGAAATAAGCTCTTGATGCCGCAGAACATTTTTGTCCTTGGAATTCAAACGCACCACGAATAGTATTCGCCACTACTTGTTTTACATTAGCAGAAGGATGTGCAATTATAAAGTCTTTACCACCTGTTTCTCCTACGATTCTTGGATAGGTTTTGTACGTGTGAATATTTTCGCCTATTTTCTTCCATAATTCTTTGAATACAAAAGTAGAACCAGTATAGTGAATACCTGCAAAATCAGGTGAAGCAAGAATAGTATCTGTAATCATTACTGGATCACCAAAAACGACATTGATTACACCATCTGGGACACCAGCTTCTTTAAATACATCGATAATTACTTTTGCAGAAAATACTTGGCTATCTGATGGTTTCCATACCACTACGTTACCCATTAAGGCAGCACTTGCAGGAAGATTCGCAGCAATTGCTGTAAAGTTAAACGGGGTAATCGCATATACAAACCCTTCTAACGGACGGTACTCTACACGATTCCAAACCGATGAATCTGATGAAGGTTGGTCTTTGTAAATTTGCGTCATAAACTCAACGTTATAACGTAAAAAGTCAATCAACTCACAAGCTGCATCAATTTCTGCTTGGTGAATGGTTTTAGATTGCGCAATCATAGTTGCCGCATTGATTTTTGCACGGTAAGGACCTGCAATTAGTTCAGCAGCTTTTAAGAAAATTGCAGCACGTTGTTCCCAAGCCATAGCAGCCCATTTTGTTCTGCTTTCAAGTGCATTAGCAATTGCTTTTTCTACGTGTGCTTTTTCAGCTAAATGGTAAGTTCCTACAATATGTTGGTGATCGTGTGGCGCCGACATCGTGCGGGTGTTACCTGTGCGAATTTCTTCGCTTCCTATATATAAAGGTACATCTACAGATGAATTCCATAATTCTTTATAAGCGGCTAGTACTGCGGCTTTTTCGGGGGAATTAGGAGCGTAAGATTTAACGGGTTCATTTACCGCTTTAGGTATATTGAAAAATCCTTTAAGCATTGTTTTTGATATTATTAGGTTATACTTTGTGTTTTTAAAATGCTAACAAAAGTACAAACTTTAAGTTGATTTTTTTGATACTATAGTAACAAAATTTGTGATTTAATTCAATGCAAAAGGAGCGCTTAAATTAAATGCTGGAACCATAACTTTAAAGATTTTTGAATTGGAAAAGTTAATCATATTGAAGTGTCCTAACATTGTTCCGTGTGGAGAAAATAAAAGACATCCTGAACTATATTTATAGATTTCGCCTGGTTTTAACACAGGTTTTTTACCTACAACACCCTCACCTTCAACTGTTTCTTTAGGGTGTAAAGCGTCATAAATGTCCCAATGTCTAGAAATGAGTTGTACAGAGTCTTTGCTATAATTTTCGATGGTAATATGGTAGGAGAATGCAAAGTTAATAACCTGATTTCTATAGTATGTGCCTTCGAAATGGGTCGTTACAGATATTTTTATTCCTTTTGTAATTTGAGTAACCATATCTTATAAATGCTTAACAGTAACAAAGTTACTGATTTTTAAGGTGTAAATGTTTTATATTCTTGTTAAATTTAATTAGTGATAGTTGTTGAGTTTGCTTCTCCTTTTCCTATTACTCTATCATAACGTTCTCCATTAGCACGATAGTATACTAAAGCATTGTAAATATTTTCGGTTTCCCAGAAATTACCATCTATAGCATTCTTAGAATCAATTTTTCCATCAGACGTTAAAAGGGTGTAATTGTAATTTACGAAACCTTGTTTGATAAGAATTGCTTTTTCAAAAATGCCTTTTTCTGCATTGTAATCCATTTTGTTTTCAGAAGATAATTGATTGTTATTAAACATCCCAGTAACATAAATAGAAGAATCTGCTGTAGCTTCTGTAGTAAAAAGTGTAAAATACACCCACGTATAATCGCATTCTACATCATTGTTTTGTGCACGGAAATTTCTTGGTTGATAGTTTCCATTAATATCAGGAAAAAAGGTGTAAGCTGTATTTTTTCTAGCATTATTAGAATAGAGTTTTGTGTTATAAAGCCCTGAATTACTTTCAACTTTATAAATAGAATTTGCAGGTATTCTTATGTCTTTATTGTCAAAAAATAAATATTCGTTGCCACCATAAAACTGTGTTTCTGTGTTGTATCTAAATATTAGATCGTTTCCTATTGTAAACTGTGGTTTTATGTTGACAATAGCATCATTCCATTTTCCGTTTTGAAATAAAATTACTTTTATGTTTTGTACAGGATTTTGAAATAATAATGAAGTAGATTTTATGGTGAGTTCTAAATTTTGTTTTAAACGGATGTCTTGAATATTTCTTGCACGCTTAACTAACATACCTACTTCTGCAAGACTTTCATATATGACAAACTTTTTAGTAAAAACAATCTCTTTGTTTTTGTTTAAAATAGTCAAAATATAATTACCACTTTTGGTTAGTTGGCAAAATTTATTCGGAAAATCCAAACGGTAATGTGAGTAGGTTTGTAAAGTGTTGAATGAATTTTCATAATCTTGAATACGTTGTCCATCGATACCATTTAAAAATTCATTTTTAGATAAATCAGATGGTGTCCAATTATAATTACAGTGTTGAATTTCAAAATAATAATCTTCTTCATTGCCATATAAATCATCAAAATTTAACTGGAATTGATCTCCAAGATTAAAAAAAGGATAGACATTTTGGTTGTTTTGAGTAAATGTAACCGTTTTTATATTGAAGGGAGGTGTGACTTCAGTGTAGTTCTGTGCCTGTGATTTGTGTATGAAACCAACTAGTATGAATAGGTATATAAAATAATCTTTCATTTGATTTTTTAGTTTTTATTGTAAAAATACAAAAATTATGCTAAAACAAATTCTAAGTTGTTTTGGATATCCGAAGGTACTTTTTCTATTTCGATAATTTGATCAGAAAGTAATTTCTTTTGCTCTTGTAGCAGTATGATTTTCTCTTCAATGGTGTTTTTTGTAATGAATCGTAAAACATTTACAGGTTGTTTTTGTCCCATACGATGCGCTCTTGCTATGGCTTGACTTTCGGCAAAAGGATTCCACCAAGGGTCAAGTAGTAGCACATATGATGCTTGGGTAAGATTGAGACCAACCCCTCCAGCTTTTAGTGAAATGAAGAATAAACAGCTTCCGTTATGGTTTTGAAAATTTTCTATAATTTGCTTGCGTTCAGTAGTAGGAGTGCTTCCTCGTAATAAGTAGTGATTAATTTTGTTTTCTTTACTCCAGTTTTGAAATAGTTCTAAATGTTTAACAAAAGAACTAAAAACTAAAACTTTTTGATTTGATTTGATGAGGGTTTCTAACTGGAAACAAACCTCTTCAAATTTTCCTGAATTAAAATCAAATTCTGTATTGATAAGTTTAGGATGGTTGCACCATTGGCGCAAACGCATTAGTGTATTTATAACGTTAAGTTGCGATAGGCTATCTGTGGCAATTCCTAACAATTCGTTTCGAGCTTTAGATTTTTCTTCTTCATAGGCTTTTTCTTGTTCATCAGTCATTGTGCAATAGACTATTTGTTCGGTTAGTTCAGGTAAATCTTTTAGAACTTGTTCCTTAGTACGACGAAGAATAAAAGGGTCAATGAGTTGTTTTAATTCGGCTAAAATTTCTTCATTTTGATCTTTTTGAATAGGATTCAAATAGTGTTCTTTAAAAAAGGAGAAGCTTCCTAGTATATTAGGATTGATGAATTGCATTTGTGACCATAAGTCAGAAAGTGAATTCTCTATAGGTGTACCACTAAGCGAAATTTTATAAAGGGCAGTTATTTCGTTAATGGCTTTGAAAATTTTAGATTCTTTGTTTTTTATTTGTTGACTCTCATCCAGAATGATGTATCTAAAATCATATTTTTTTAAGATTTCAATGTCTTTGTTTATTACACCATAGGTGGTGAAGATTAAATCAAATTCAACTAATTTTTTAGCATTGTTTTTTCTTTCTTTACCAAAATATAAAATTTGACTCAATTGAGGGGTGAACTTTCTAGCTTCTTCTTGCCAATTAAAGAGCAATGAATTTGGTAATACAATAATCGCTTTCAAAGGCTCTTTTTCGATAGTTACTGCGCTTGAAAATAAATCATATTGAGTTTCTACTGTTCGTTCTTCAAAAGTATTTTTGACAGTGGCTAACACAGCCAAAGTTTGAAGTGTTTTACCCAACCCCATATCATCTGCGAGGCAGGCTCCTAGCTGATTTTGATGATGCTCTAATAGCCATTGCACACCTTGGATTTGATAGCCTCTAAGTGTTGCTTTTACCGCATTGGAATCAAATGGGATAGATGAGTTTTCTTCATTGGTTACATAGGTGGTAATAGCTAATTCAGGGATTTTTTCTAAAATTCCGAAATTGTTTTTTTGTATAGTTAGAGAGTCATCTTTTATCTTACCTAGTTTGGCTAATGGCGCATAGGTTTTCATCCAAGAAGACGGAATTACAAACCAAGTATCATCTGGTAATAAATAGAATGGATTGTTATTTTTTATATTATTAATGAGTTGTGTAAACGGAAATGAAAATGTGCCACACTGTACAGTGATTTTAATATCAAACCAGTCAATGTTTGTGGTTTGTTGATGCAATAAAGTCGCATTTTGAAACTGAATTTTTTTGTCTTTGTATGTTATTTTTGTACAATCAAATCCATTTTCTTCAAGTGTTTGTTGATTTTTAATGATTATTTCAAGTGTGTCTTGTGTATTGTTTTGAGATGCTGTGAGTAAATAATTGTCATTATTTACTAATCCTAGTGAATTTAAAAAAGACACTTTTTCTTGCTCTAAAGTTGCATTTCGATGATACTGGATTATTTTAATATCATCGGTGTTTTCTATATCAAGTTGATTTTGTTTTTGTTTTTTTGGGTTACTATAAAAGAAAGAAACATCCTTGTACTCAAATTCTAAGTCAATGTAAAATTGATCAGAATAAATACTTTGTGTAAGTAATAGACTTGTTTTAGTTAACTCTTCTTGTTTTATTACTTCAAACCCATCTTCTTGAATTTCCGATTTTTTAATGATCTCTTTGATGAACTTATCAAAATAATCTTTGACTAAATGGTTAGGAATTTCAATGCTTTCTTTTGTGAGGAAAGGTGTTATTTTGTTAGCATTAATATCTTTAAGCTTGTATAGTCTTTTATTTACTATCACCCAATTTAAGCCATTGCAAACTATTATAATATTGTTTTCTCTAGGAATTATAATGTTGTCATTTTCTTTTAACTGTAATGTGTAAGTTATTCCTTTAGAATGTTTTTGAAAATGAAGAACTGTTTCTAATTCATCTACTGTAGTGTCGATTTTGTAATTGTAAAAATCTTTGCCTTTTAGATGAGTTGAAAGTTCAAGTTTGTTTTGTAAAATAAGTCGAAGTAAATGGTCAGTTTTTAGTTGGACAAACGTGTTAAATACTTTAGCTATCTCTTTCTCTTGGAGAACTTTTTCTAAAGTGTTTTTAGCTTTTTTTACAAACTTTTTTTCTAAATACTTTATTTGAAGTTCTTGAGTAATCTGGAAAATTAACTTAATTTCTTGCGAAACTTTATTTTTTGTTTCTAAATCCTTAAGAATTTCAATTGATACTATTTTTTCGAGATATTCTCCTTTTTCGTCCAACCAGACTAATTGTGGGATGAAATATTTTATTGTTTCATTAAATGAAAAATCTATAGCAAACATTTAGATCTAAAATTATTTGAAGCAAACAGGGATGATTTCACCAGCGGCTAAGCAGTATTTTTCTACTAGTTCCGTTCCTAATTTTTGAGTGTAATCTACTTCATTTACCTTGAAACCAATGCTTCTTAATTTGTCGAAATAATCCAAACCATATACTCGAACGTGATCGTATTGACCAAATATTTTTGCACGTTCTTTGGGGTCAGTTATGCTGTCGTCACTAAATGTGGTTGCTCTTGAATAATCTTGAGGGATTTGGAAAATGCCCATTCCGCCTGGTTTTAGAACGCGGTATAACTCTTGCATTGCTTTAGTGTCATCTGGAATATGTTCTAAAACGTGATTGCAAAAAATAATATCGTAGCTATTATCTTCAAAAGGTAGGTTACAAATATCTGCTTTGACATCAGCTAGGGGAGAAAACAAATCGGTTGTAGTGTATTCGATGTTAGATTGCTTTTTGAAACGTTTGTAAAATTCTTGCTCTGGGGCAAAATGTAACACTTTTTTCTTCTCATTTGAAGTAAAAAAATCAGTTTCGTTTTTTAAATACAGCCACAATAAACGATGTCTTTCTAGAGAAAGTGTACTAGGAGAAAGCACATTGTTTCTTTGGTTTCCATAGCCATACGGTAAAAACATTCGGAAACTTTTCCCGTCAATAGGGTCGGTGAATTTATTTCCTTTTAATAAAAATGCTAAAATGGGACGAATTACAATACTAATTCGGATTAGAATTGGTCTTGGAATAACGTTTAAAAAGAATTTGAATATTTTTTTCATATTTTGTTTCACAGAGATTCACAAAGAAAACTCAGAGATTCACAGAGAATCATTGATAAATCTTTTTATGTTATTTTTTAAAATTTTAGAGTCAAAATTGATTAATAGTCCAAGTGGGTATTTTCCTAATTTTAAATAGGTTAATATTTGAGCATAATGGACATCAGTAAAATTTTCTACAGTTTTGAGTTCAATCACTAATAGGTTTTCAATTAATAAATCTATTCTGTAACCTTGATCTAGTTTTATTTTTTTATATACAATTGGTAAAGTTTTTTGTTTTTCAACATATAAACCTGATTGTTTTATTTCATAATGAAGACATTCTTCATAAGCCGATTCTAAGAGACCAGGTCCTAATTCTTTGTGAACGTCAATAGCTAAACCAATAACCTTGTATGATAAATCGTTTAATTTCATACTTTGTGTGTCTCTGAGTTTTCTTTGTGAATCTCTGTGGAATAATTAAATTGCTAATTTGTTGATACAGAATTCCTCTTCCTCATTACTCACAATTCCCAAAGCTTTATAGATATATGCAAAAGTTGATAACAATTCGGGTTTTCCGTTTACAATGGCTACATCGTGCTCAAAATGTGCGGAAGGCTTACCGTCTGCTGTAGTTATCGTCCAACCGTCTTTATGTTGCTTGATATTTTTGGTTCCCATATTTATCATAGGTTCTATAGCAGCTGTCATTCCTTCTTGTAGTAATTTGCCACGCCCTTTTTTTCCATAATTAGGATATTCAGGTGCTTCATGCATTACACGACCTATGCCGTGCCCCACTAGTTCGCGAACTACACCATACCCGTGACTTTCACAATATTTTTGGATAGCGTGGCCTACATCCTCTGTACGATTTCCTGCTTTAAACTCTCTAATACCAACATAAAGAGACTCTTTTGTGGTTTTAAGAAGCATTTTTGTTGCTACAGAAACTTCACCTACTTCAAAGGTATAAGCATGGTCACCATAAAAACCATTTTTCAATGCGCCACAATCTACCGAAATAATGTCGCCGTCTTCTAAAGGTTTATCGGTTGGAATGCCGTGAACCACTTGAGAGTTTGGGCTCATACATAGTGAATTTGGGAAGCCATACAAGCCTAAAAAAGCAGGTGTAGCTCCAAGGTCGCGTATAAATGTTTCAGCTAATTTATCTAAGTATAAAGTGCTTACTCCAGGTTTAATTTCTGAAGCAATCATTCCTAGTGTTTTAGAAACGATTAATGCACTTTCACGCATTAATTCAATTTCTTCTCTGGTTTTAATTACAATTGTACTCATTTCTTTAAAGCAAGTCTGCAAAAATACAATATTCCTTTAATAAATGATTAAATTTGTTTTAATATGAGTTTTGTCATTTTCTATTTTTTGATTGCATAATAACTTTGTATAAAATTTTAGGTTATGGGCAAATATGTATCGGCAGCTGAAGCTGTCAAAGTAGTGAAATCTGGAGACCGTGTGTATGTACAAGCAGCAGCGGCAACTCCAAGTTTGTTGACCAAAGCGTTGGCAGATAGAGCATCAGAATTGCGAAACGTTGAGGTGTGTCATTTGCATACTGAAGGTGAGGCGTACTACGCTAAACCCGAATTTGCTGAAAGTTTTCACGTCAATTCCTTTTTTATTGGTGCTAATGTGCGACACACCCTAAAAGCAGGAAATGGTTCTTATACGCCTGTCTTTTTAAGCGAATTACCCAATTTATTTCGAAAAAAAGTACTGTTGCTAGATGTTGTCTTTATCCACGTTTCGCCACCTGATAAACACGGCTATTGTTCTTTAGGGACTTCTGTAGAAGCTAGTGTTGCGGCGATAGAAAATGCAAATGTTGTTATTGCACAGGTAAACCCGCAAATGCCACGTACTTTTGGTGACGGAATCTTACACGAATCTGAAATTGATTATTTAGTGGAAGTAAATCAGCCTATTTTCGGGCACGAAGTGGCTCCCATTTCGAATGAGGAAGCTAAAATTGGGCAATATGTAGCTAGTTTGATTGAAGATAGGAGTACGCTCCAAATGGGAATTGGCTCAATTCCTAATGCAGTTTTAGCTCAATTAACGAATCATAAAGATTTAGGATTGCATACCGAAATGTTTAGTGATGGAGTAATTGATTTGATAGAAAGTGATGTGATTAATTGTAATTACAAAGGGACTTTGCGCGGACGGGCATTAGCTACTTTTTTGATTGGTTCTAAGCGTTTGTATGATTTTGTTAACGATAACCCATTTATTGAGATGAAAGAATCATCATTTGTTAATGATACTGCTCGTATTCGTAAAAACCCAAAAATGGTAGCCATAAATTCTGCGATTGAAGTCGATTTGACTGGACAGGTATGTGCAGATTCTATAGGGATGAAAATGTATTCTGGTGTTGGGGGGCAAATGGATTTTATAAGAGGGGCTTCTTTAAGTGAAGGAGGAAAGGCAATTATAGCATTGCCATCAGTGACTAAAAAAGGTGAGAGTCGTATTGTACCGTTCTTAAAACAAGGTGCGGGTGTGGTGACTACTCGTTCTCACGTGCAATACATCATTACCGAAAATGGAATCGCCGACTTGTATGGTAAAACCTTAAAGCAACGTGTGGTCGAGATGGTAAAGATTGCTCATCCAATACATCAAGAACGTATCGAAAGGGAGTTTGCAGAATGTTTGAATTGTGTTTGATAATATATTGAATGAAATTAAAAAAGGTCAGGGTTTTACTAATCCTGACCTTTTTTATTAAGATTTTTAAAAATTACTCAGCGTATTTGTGAACATAATTTTTTCCAGTCATTATTTTTAATAAGTCTTCTTCTATAGTCTCTATAGGAGTTTCTACAATTCTATCTGAATTTTCTTCATTTTTGATAACTACGATGGTAGGTACTTTAAAAACATTCATATTTTTTTCAAACCCTTCAGGTGATTTTTTGTTTTTGTCAAGTGCAATCAGTGTAATTTTTGATTTGTCATATCCCATATTGTCTAATACCTTTAATAAAGTTGGAACAACATTTTGACTATCATCACACCAAGTTCCAAAAAATACTTTTATTGTAGCGTCTTTGTGAGATTGTAATGCTTTAATTACATTTTCTTTAGGTATATAATTATCGTAGTTCTTCTTGAACCAAGAATAATTTTCTAATTCTGTGGCAGTTACTATGCCTTTTAGAATAATGTTGTCAGATTTAGTTTGTGCATTTAGCATCACAAATGAAAAACAAAAAACGATGGCTAAGAATATTTTTTTCATAATTTGAGACTTTTGAATTTGAAACATTTATCAAATGTATAATTTTTTTATCAAAACTTTTAAAAAAAGTTGTTTGTCAAAATAATACAAATCGATATTTTACTTATAAACCAGCATTACCTTGTGATTGATATAGTGCAATATATGCAGTAAATAATCTGTTTTCGACTGCGATATTGTTTATTTGTGAACTCACTAAAGAATTTTCTCGTGAATTAATTACAAATAAAGAACTTTCGCCTATTTCAAATAATCGTTCTTCGGCTTTGAGCATTTTATCAAAATCACGGACTAAAAGTCCTGTATAATCTAACTGTTTTTGTAATGAATTTATTTCTTGTTCTTGGGCTTTGACTTTGTTTTGTAATTGTTGACTTTCAAACTGACGACTAAATTGCGAATCCTGAATTTTTAATTTGGCTAGTTTTACACTGGCACGCTCTTTTCTTAGAAATAATGGCATAGTGAAGTTTATACCTAATTTATAATCTTGTAACCTGTAATTTGTGAAATAACTAGGTTCAGATAGATAGTGATAGCTTAAATCTAATTTAGGTAAGATGGCATTTGCTTTTAGTTTTCGATCAATTTCCAACATATTTATTTTAGTATCCCACATCTTGATTTTCGGGTGATTGTTTACCTGAAAAGCTTGTAAACCATTTTGTTGTAAGGTTTCTTGAATGTTGTTTTTTAAATTTGCTTCGGGCACTAAGGTTTCATCAATTTCAAGTGGAACATTATCTGCAGTCCAAATATAATTAGATAATGCCAAACGAGCTTTGGTTAATTTTAAATTAGAATCTTCAAGGTTCAATTTCCGAGTTTTTACTGTGATTCCTGCTTCAACACTGTCTATAGCGGGTTTGTCGCCTTGCTCAATTAGTTTTGCGATGCCTTTGTAACGAATCTCAGCATTTTTTAGATAATTTTGATAGAGTTTTACTTCTTCAAAATTTCGTTTCCAATCAAAGTAACGCAAAGAAGCTTCGTGAATGACTTCTAATGCTTGTAAATCTCTTTCGGCTGTGTTAAGAACTTGCGCTAATTTTGCTTTACGCAAATCAGCCATACGTTGGTTAATCCATAAACCTTGCCCTAGTGGTACAGAAACACCAAGTGAGGTTAAGCCCGAATTAGGTGTGGTTAATTCTGGATTTACATATACACCTTCGTTATTATCAAAAGCACCTTTAATTTCTATACCATACCAAGTAGGTATTTTAAAACTTCCGTTGAATAAGGAATAATAATTTTTGTCTTTAAAATTCTTTTTATCAAAATCAATTTCAAGTTTTGGGTCAAAAGCACCACGGGCTTGCATTAATTGTGCTTGTGCTTCAGATATGTTTAGATTAGCCTGCTTTACTAGAGGATGAAATTTTTTTACATAACCTAAAAACTCATTATAAGTCAGTTCTTTAGATTGTGAAAAACCAGTACAAACCAGTAAAAGTAACGCGATTAGTATATTATTTTTTCTTTTCATCTTTTTTGCCTTTTTCGCCTTTGTAAAAGTTAGGAGGAAAACCATTTAGAGTACGCCATATTTCAAACCAAATAGGGACATCATTAAGTAAGACCAATGTTTTTGCACCAGCGCCAATGCTTAATAATTCTGGCCATTTTTTGTCATTTGGGTCTGGAGCAATAAGTATTCTGTATTTGCCATTATCACTTATAAAATTTTCTTTAGCCACAATTATACCACCAAAAGTACCATAAGATGCTCCTGGCCAACCGCTAAAAACTATAGTAGGCCAACCATCAAACCAAACTCTAATTTTTTCGCCTTTTTTTACTAAAGGGAAGTCGATGGGATCAATATAAGTTTCTACTGCAATATCAAAATTAGCAGGCATTATAGTTACCACTGGAGTACCTTCTTTCATAGTTTCACCTAGACCTGATTGAATTGCTCGGTTTACATAACCATCCTGTGGAGCTGTTATATAGTACAACCCATTTCTTATTTGGTAATTTTTGTACTGATTTTTTAATTTATTAACCTGAGCTTCTGTGTCAAATTGCGAGCTTATAGCCGATTGTTTATCGCTACTTGCTTTAGCTCTTTTTTCTGAATATTCGGCGGTAATACGACTCAATTCCATAGTTGCATTGAGAACTTCATTTTTACTAGCGATAAATTTATTTTCTGAAGTGATAATCTTCGCTTCGGTATCTTGAAGTTTTACTCTTTTTTCTTCTACATCAGATACAGGTTTTAATCCCTCTTTATTCAAAGTAATGGAACGATTATATTGTGTGCGTGCTACTTTTAGCTGTGTTTTAGTTGCTTCAAATTCTATGCTATCACTCTTTACCTTCAAATAAGCTTGACGTAATTTGTTTTGAGCTTGTTTTAGTTTTAAGTTTTTTTCATTTTCTATAGCGCTCATTTGACTATCTAAAGCTTTAGCCTTATCTGCATACGATTGTACTGCTCCCTGTTTAGCTTTAACTTGATTTCCAGTGTTTTCGACTAAATTAGGGTCAAGATAGTCCTCTTTTATCTCTGAAATAAATAAGATAGTATCGCCTTTTTTGACAAAATCTCCTTCTTGTACGTACCATTTCTCTATACGTCCAGCAATGGCAGTATGAATTTCTTGCGGACGTTGATTAGGTCTCAATGTCGTTACATTTCCACTTCCTTTAATATTTTGAGTCCAAGGTAAAAACAGAAATAAAAAAAGAAGAATACCTGTAATTATGAAAATTCGCTTGATGACCTTGTAATATTTGTTTTCTGCAAATACGCTAGCTGACTTATATTGTGATAAATCAACTGATTTCTCGATTCTATTGTTCGTTATATTAAGCATACTTAAATCTTATTGTAATTTGCCATTATTTATTGTAAAAACTGTATTACATTTTTGTTCCCAATAAGGGTTTTTACTAATTACTACTAAAGTCCAATCCGTTTTTGAACTAGTTAGATAATCAATAATTTCTTTTGCTGAGGTATCATCCATTTTATCTACTGGATCTTCTAAAAATAAAATTTTAGGGTTTTGTATAATACATCTCGCTAAAACTACTTTTTGAATTACCGATGAATTAATTTGTTTGCCCTCAGGGAACAAATGGGTGTCTAGCCCGTTAGGCAGGTTTTTAACGACCTCTGTGAGTCTTACTTTATCTAACACATCAATTATTTTATCCATCGTAATTTCAGGATTGTTTCCAGTAATATTTTCTAAAATGCTTCCTTCAAATGAAGTTTCGTTTAGTGTGATGACTCCTATTTGAGAACGAAACTCTTCTAAAGCATATTTTTTATAATTGGTATCATTAAGATAAATGCTTCCTGAAGTAGGTTCTATTATTCTAGCTAATAATCGAAGTAAAGTGGTTTTTCCTGCACCATTTTCACCTTTAATTAATACCTTGTCTTTAGGGGTTATTTTAATGTTGATATTTTTTAAGGTGGCACTTTCTGCACCATAATACGTATGTGACAAATCTTTAGTTTCTATTACCATAGGAGTGGTTTGGTCTAATTTGTACATAGCGTTATCAACGGTTAAAATTTCAACTTCCTTATCGACTATGGTACCTAATTTTTCTAATGAGGTTAGTACGTCATAATATAATTCTAATCCAGAAAATAACTTTTCGACTGCTGCTACAATACTTAAAATTACTATTTCTGCAGCAACAAACTGTCCAATATTCATTTGTTGATTAAGTACCAAAACACCACCAATTATGAGTAATCCAGCGGTTAATAAAATTTTGAAACCAACTAATTGCACAAATTGTTTTTTTAAGATTCTAAAATGACTTTCTCTATGAGAAAGATATTCATTAACCAAGTAATCATTTTTTTCTAATGAGAATAAAAACATTTTATGATTCTTAAAACTGATATGGTTACGAGCAATTTCTTGTAGCCAGTGTGCCACTTTATACTTATATTTCGATTCTTTTAAACTAGTTTCAAGTCCTTTTTGAAAATTCAATTTGTAAATTAATAGCAATAAACCAATTAGAAGAACCCCAAAAAAGATAAAGAAAGAATGATATAAAGACAAAAGTAGTATGCCAAATAAAATTTGTAATAAGGCTGTTGATAAGTCTAAAAGTAATTTTGAAACTCCTTTTTGAATATTTAAAGTATCAAAAAAACGATTAGCTAATTCAGGTGGGTATTCGTCGTGAAATTCACCTTGTTTGATTCTAGGAAAGCGATATGCAAATTCAAAAGAAGCACGTACAAATATTTTTTGCTGTAAATTCTCAGTAATTCTATATTGCATTATTTTTAAAACACCTCCAAGAGTTACTCCGATAATAACTACAATAACAAGTACAATCCAGGAAGTGCTTACCTGGCCTGCCTGTATGAAGTTAATGATGGACTGAATTCCTAGAGGCAGCGAAAGACTTATAATTCCGCCAAAAATTGCATATAGGAAAATTTGGTAAATATCCTTTCGATCTAATTTTACTAGGTTTTTAAAACGTTCTATGGGTGTCATAATAATACTTTTTTTGCTAAATCGATGTAAAATGAGGATATCTCGTCAGTTTGATTGAAGCTGGTTATTGTTTTAAAATGTTGTTTTAAAAATTGTTGATGTAATGCTCCTTCCACGATAGAAGAAGCTAAACTTTTAGCAAATTCATAACTTGGATTTGCTTCTTTTATAATGTTGATAAGTCTATTTACCACTCGTTTATATACTAAGAAAAAACCTTCTTTGTTCTCTTCATCGACTTCTTTAGTTAAAAATGTTTTGGTGAATTCTGATACTATGATGCGATTTAAAACCGCTTCGTTTATGTGAGGTGTTTGTGAATCATCAACTATATTTTGTGTTACAATGACAATGGCTTTTTCTAATTTTTCTTCTGGGTTTTTAATGTTTGCAGTCGAAAAAAGAATATTGTAATCAATCCAAGTCCAATACCAAGATGATAAATAGATTAAGAGTTTATGTTTACTTTCAAAGTAACGATAAATGGAACTCTCGTTTGACTGAATGCGTTCTCCTAATTTTTTAAAAGTGAATTGTTCAAAACCTATTTCATCTATAAGAAGAATACTATGCTGAATAATTTTTTTTCCTAAATCTGATGTTTCAGGGTCTTTTACATAAAGTTTTTGATTAATTGTTATCTTGAAGTTTGATAAAAATAGATCCATATTATAGTTTTATTTTGACGCCAAAGTTTAATGGCATTATTGTTTGATTGTCATTTTTGATTTTGTTTTTTTCTAAATTTAAATATTGCAAGTGATCTAATCCATTGATGATTTTTGGGATTGATTTGAATTGGTTTTCATTAAGATAAAGGCTTTCTAAATGCTTCAATTCATTAAAATTAGGTGGTAGCTCCTTCAAATCATTTTTTTCTAGATGGATAACTTGTAAATGTGGAAGTAATTTTAGTACTTCTATATTTTGATATAAGTTTAGATTCTTGTCTTCATTCAAAAAAATTGCTTTTAGATTTTTAAGGTTTTTATATTCCGATGGTAGTTCAGAAAATTCATTGCCGCTTAAGTCTAATATCTTTAGATTTTCTAATTTTCCTATTTGGGGAGGAAGTTTTTTTAAATGCTCATTTTTTAAACTAAGATACTCTAAGTTTTTAAAAATACTTAAATCGGTTACGTTAAAATTAATTTTTTGATTACTCAAATCTAGTCGTTTCACTAAACTAGGGTTTTTCAAAGCATCTTCTATTTTACTGAATGTAGTTTCTTGTGAAAATCCTGAAAAACTAATAAGAAATATAACTACTGGAATTGTTTTTTGAATTGTTTTTAACTGAATAATATCTACTAAGAAAGCAAATGCCATAGAAAAATAGATATAACCTTTTGGAATTTCAAAGTGAAAACCTTCTGCAATTAAGGACATTCCAATAATCATTAA
Organism: Limnohabitans sp.; assembly: GCA_030053945.1. GTDB lineage: Bacteria > Bacteroidota > Bacteroidia > Flavobacteriales > Flavobacteriaceae > Flavobacterium. The sequence goes on along the minus strand of JASGCW010000001.1, from coordinate 112,638 downwards.
AAAGCAAAGTGCTAGAATTTTAAAAGAAGGATGTTTAGTAATGAAATCACTTATATGTTTAGAAGCTAAAAGCATTATGATCACTGTTGTGATGACGGCAGTGTACATTATCCAAAGTTGATTTACCATTCCTACTGCTGTTATTATTGAATCGACCGAAAATACAAGGTCTAGAATAATGATTTCGGCTAGTAATGTTTTGAAATCAGCTTTTTTTGTAATTATTTGTTCGGGTTTACTCAATTCTTCCGTTTTACGATAAATTTCTTTCGTACTTTTATAAAGTAAAAACATACCGCCTAATATAAGTATCAATCCTTTTCCTGTGAATGCAATGGAAAAAGCAGAAAATAAAGTTTGGTCTAATTTCAAAATCCATGAAATAAAGGCTAAAAGTCCTAAGCGCATAAGCATTGCAAGTCCTATGCCCCAATACCTTAATTTGTTTTTTTGATTTTCGGGCAGTTTGTTAGCTAGAATGGAAATAAAAATAATATTGTCTATACCTAAAATTACTTCAAGAGCAATTAGTGAAACTAAAGGGATGATAATTTCCATAATTATTTATATTAATAATATATAATGCAAATATAATAGTAATACTATCAATATATAAAAGTTTAACTTTTGTTTAATAAAAAAAGCCACTAAAAAGTGGCTATAATTTATAGATGTAATTAAAATTATAGTAATGAATGTCTAGTCATTACTTCGGGTTTCCGTATGCCCATTAAATCTAATATTGTGGGTGCTATGTCCCCTAAAACGCCATCTTTGATATTTTTTAACTCTTTATCAATTAGGATTAGAGGAACAGGATTAGTTGTATGTGCCGTGTTAGGGCTTCCGTCAGGGTTAATCATAGTGTCACAATTTCCGTGGTCTGCGATTAACAAAGTGGTGTAGTTGTTTGCTAAAGCTGCTTCTACAACATCTTTTACACAACTATCCACGGCTTCGCAGGCTTTGATAGCAGCTTGCATATCGCCTGTGTGACCCACCATATCTCCGTTTGCAAAGTTCAAACATACAAAGTCAACTTCTCCTTTTTGAAGTTCAGGAACCAATGCGTCTTTTAGTTCAAAGGCGCTCATTTCGGGTTGGAGGTCGTATGTTGCAACTTTAGGAGAATTTCTCAAAATTCTTGTTTCTCCTTCAAACGGAATTTCTCTTCCTCCTGAAAAGAAGAAGGTAACGTGCGGATATTTTTCAGTTTCTGCAATGCGGATTTGTTTTTTACCAGCTTTTTCTAATACTTCACCTAAAGTTTCACTTAGATTGTCTTTGTCATAAATTACGTGTACCTTTTCAAAAGTGTCGTCGTAATTTGTCATTGTTACATAGTACAAGTCTAATTTGTGCATATTTTGTTCGTGGAAATCTTTTTGCGAAAGTGTTTCGGTCAATTCCCTACCTCTATCTGTACGGAAATTAAAAAAGATTACTACATCACCATCTTTTATGGTAGCGATTGGAGAATCTTTATCGTCAACCATAACTATTGGTTCTAAAAACTCATCTGTAATATTGTTATGATAGCTGTCCAAAATACTTAGCACAGCATCTTTACTATGTTTTCCTTTTCCATTGACTACTAAATCATACGCTAATTTTACGCGTTCCCATCTTTTGTCACGATCCATCGCATAATAACGTCCTATAATAGAAGCTAGTTTTGTATTAGAATTATAGATGTAATTCGTTAGGTTTTCAAGATAGGCAACGCCGCTTTTTGGATCAACATCGCGACCATCTGTAAAAGCGTGAATAAAAACATCTTTTACGCCAGCCTCTCTAGAAGCATCTATTAAACCTCTTAAGTGTGAGGTATGCGAATGTACGCCTCCATCTGAAAGTAGTCCTAAAATATGAACGGGTTTGTTATTTGTATTGGCGTAATTAAAAGCGTCAACTAAGGCTTTTTCTTGATTGATGCTTTTGCGTTCTACAGCGAGATTGATTTTTACTAAATCTTGGTAAACAATTCTGCCAGCACCAAGATTCATATGACCTACTTCGCTATTTCCCATTTGACCTTCTGGTAAACCAACATTTAATCCGTCAGTGCGAAGTTGTGCGTTTGGATATTTATTGTATAAACTATCAATAAAAGGAGTATTGGCATTATCTATTGCCGATACTTTAGGGTTGGGAGATTTCCCCCAACCGTCTAGTATCATAAGTATAACTTTTTTGTTCATAATCTTTGGATTTCCTTAAAGGAGTCCAAAGTTAGAAAATTAAAGCCAATTTTTTACTCTATTGAAATCTAAGAAGTAACGCAGACTGATTGAAAAAGTATGATTTAGTTTGTCTCCAAATAAATTATTGAAATTTTGACCAAAGTTTTTATCAATACCTGTTAATCCCTCATAAGAGTTAGATGAATTATTGCGATATAACACATTAAGTTGACTGCCAGGTGCAATCCACCAAGAATACGAACAATCTAGATTCCAAGCACTAAAATCTTGGCTCCCATCTTCGTTGAAGTTTGTTGGTGCTAACATCCCATCAAGTTGAAGGGCTTCATATTGCTTGTGTTCTACATAACTCCAATAATACCTTGTGTTCAAATTAATGGTCATTGTGTTATTGATAGCATATTTAGTGTTCAAAAATAGGCTTGATGTATTTACATCTCTTTGTTCAAAAATAATATCAGAACTTGTTTTTTTATAGAAGCCTTTAGAATTATTTTCTTTTGAGTACTCATATCCAAGAACGAATAATAGTTTATTACTAAATCTATATCTAGGACTTAAATTAAAACCATACTCATTTCTGCCTTTCTCATTTGTAGTAGCTGCATAAGGGTTGAAGTCAACTGCTAATTTGCGATTATAATTGGTTGAAATGTAATACCAAGCGCTATAATTGTTGGGTAAAATAAAATACCTTCCAGCTGAACGAGCTTGATAGAAATCATAAATATCATAAGGTCTAAAATTTAATCCCATACCCATATTGTCGTTTTTCTTTGTGGTTATATGGCCATTTATGTTGATGTTTCCATTTTGGATTTTATCTGTAGTAAGTTCAAATTCGTTATATAAATTAAAATTGATGCGATAGCTATTTAGTTTATTAGTTGATTTTAATGAACGTAAATTGATGTTCCCGTAGGTACTGTAATAATTAGTTCTAAAATTTATCCCTAAATCATTGTTATCGAATTCTTTGGTGACAATTTTCGTTTCAGTATTAAAGCGAATTTTTCCTGAAGTTTCGCCAAAACGGATAGATGAATTAATCCCATTTTTATCTTTAGCATCTCCGTGAGAATTAATGTAACTGTATTTGATGTCTCCTCCTAAATTCCAAGTGTTCTTTTTTGTATTTAAATCAAATGCAAAAGCAGAAACATTTCCGTCTCTAAATATATGATTTCTAGTTACGTTTGTGTTAATAAAAGAGACAGATGAATTTTTGTTAAAGCGTTGGTCAAATACTGTAATATTATAATTTGTTAACGGCTGTACAACCGCTTTGCGTATTTCTCCAGTCTTAGTGTTTGTTATGGTAGCTTCTGTTTTTTCTGTAACTGCGTTCAAAACTCCTATTCCGAGTCCTTTTTGAGTTCTACCACTAATCTTTAAAGCATTTATTAGATTGACAGCAGAAGGATTTTCTGTAATTTTTTCATCATTTCCAACTGATGGGCTGAAATTTGGTCTGCCTCCAATTCTTCTGGAATAAAAAAGATCAGCTTTATTAAATAACTCAGTTCCTTCAGTAAAAAATGGTCTATTTTCATTAAATTGTTGTTCAAAAGGACCAAGATTTAATATTTTGTTATCAAAAGCAGTTTGTCCAAAGTCAGGAATTAAGATAGCGTCAAGAGTAAATGCGTCGTTTATGCCATATTTAATATCCATTCCGCCTTTGAATTGAGCTTTAGTTCCATCTTTTTTATTTTGATTTATATAAGTTGATATGTATGGAAAAAAGAATAATCTAGTAGGAGTTTGAATGTTTTCTAAACCAGAAAGCTCACCTGATTGTTGCTCAAGAGCACCTTTTTTATTATCCACATAATTCCAAGTGAATAATTGACGATATCTGCGTATTTGTCTAAAAAATTGAAGTCCCCAAAGTTGAGATGGTTTGTTTGCAAATCGCAAAGCTGAATAAGGTAATTTTATTTCCACATTCCAGCCTTTGTCTGTAATATTTACGTGACTATCCCAAATAGCATTCCAACTAAAATCCTCGCCACTAAGTGAGTTAGCATTTGCGTCTAATTGAACACCAGCGGCAGTTACAAAAAAGCGAAATTCTTGTTGACCATCATTATAGCCATTGATGCTAACTCCGAAAAAATCTGCTGAACCATCATCATCCCTTTGGGTAATTTCACGCATAATTTTATTTGGTTCATCATCATTTAAGGTAGCTCCTATGTACAGCGCTTCGTTGGTATAGAGTACTTTAACTTCTGTTTTCTTTTTATCATTAAGAGGTTTTCCGTTATCAGGTTCAAACATTGCAAAATCGGTAGCCACCTGGGCGTCTTTCCATTCAGCTTCATCAAGTATTCCGTCTATTGATATTGAACTTGATATTTTTTTAGCAAGCAATTGTTTTTTTTCAAAATTTGGAATAGCTTTTTTTTCAGTTTGACAAAATGAAATCTGGTAAAAAAATGCTGTAATTAAAAATAGGATTAGCTTTTGCATTATTGATTTGATTTTTTTGATTGATGATTGTTTTGTGTCAAAATTATGTATTTCGAATTGTATTAAAGACTATTTAAGAATTGTTTAACTACACTTTTTGGTTAACAAATCGATGAAATACAAGAAAAATCGATAAAACGCAAAAAAAATTTGGATTGTAATTTTTTTTTATTAATATTTGTGACCCTGAACAAACAACACAATTAAAAGATTATCAATGAATTACAGATTTTTACCTTTGCTTTTGTTATTCTTTATGTCTTTTGCTCCAAAAGCTACCAATAACCTAAAAGCTACTTCAAACGCTAATATAGCTACTAATGAAGTGTCAATTAAAATTGAAGTTATTTACAGTTCGTTAAACGCAAATAATTTTGCGCTACCTAAAATGGAATGCTTTAAAAAAGCAATGGAGGGGTTTTATTTGTTGAAACAAAAGGGATTAGTGCAAAAGGACTTACTCACAATTGTAGATTTTAGTTTGTCATCAACAAAGAAAAGAATGTGGGTAATAGATTTAGTTTCTAATAAAATATTGTTTAATAATGTTGTTTCTCACGGAATGAATTCTGGAGGAGAATATGCAAGTAGATTTTCTAATTCTCTAAGTTCAAATAAAAGTAGTTTAGGTTTTTATGCTACTGGTGAAACCTATATGGGTAAACATGGTTTATCATTAAAGTTAGATGGTTTAGAGCGAGGAATTAATAGTAATGCTCGCGCACGTTCGGTGGTTATACATGGAGCTGAATATGCAAGTCCAAAAGTATTAAGAAAACAACATTTTTTAGGACGAAGTCAAGGTTGTCCAGCTGTTCCACAATCCATAAAAAAAGCAATTATTAATACAATAAAAGGAAGGTCTTGTTTGTTTATCTATCATCCTACAAAATCTTATGAAATAGCATCAAAATTAGTGGCTTAAATAACAATATAACTCGTCGTCATATTTGTAAACGTCGTCTCTAAATTGAAGTTGTCCTTTTTCATACCAAGCTGTAAAGTATAAAAAATGGACACCATATTTTTGACTTACTTTTACAACTGTTGTTTTTTCTGTTTTAACAATTGTATCTATTTCAGAGAGTGAATAAGTAGGAACTTCGATATATTTAGGAAGTTTTTTTAAGTCTAAAGGCTTTTTAGTTTTTGGATCTATGATAATCTTAGGTTTACCAGTTTTTGGGTCTATTTCAAAACTAGGTTTGCCAGTTTTAGGGTCAAAAATCACTTTAGGTTTTTCTTTTTTTATTTTGTCTCTTAAAAGATATTCAGCCAGTGGAAGTGGTTTTTCAATGCGCACACAACCAGAACTTAGTGCTCTGTAATTGTTTGTGAATAAATCACGATGGTTTGTGTCATGCATATAAACAGAATGACTATTGTTAAAATTTATTTTTACAACTCCTAAGGCATTATTGTATCCAGGGTCTTGAACATATTTGTACTTTGTAGCATCTTCTGGTTTCCAAGTGTAAATGGGAATTTCTTTGTTTTTATAGTCAAATATTTTGATTTTAGATTTATAAAAATAATTTTTGCTTTTTGTGGCGTCTGGAATTAAATCTTCTTTAATAATTGTTGGTGGAACTGTCCAAGTAGGGTTAAAAACAATATTGTCAATAATAGACGATAGGATAGGAGTTTTTCTTTTTGTTTGCCCTACTACAACAGGATACTCTTTGATGGTGTCTTTGTTTTCTACAACATATAATTTATAGTTAGGTAGATTAACTCCTAAGTAGTTAACTCCTAAATCTGATGGGAACCATCGCCATCTTTCTAAGTTTGATATTATTTGTTGTATTCGTTGATTTTTGGTAATATTTAGGGCGGTAATGGTTCCTTTACCTATTGCGCCATCAGCTACTAAACCATGTCTTTTCTGAAATTTAATAATTGCTTCTTTAGTTGCTTTGTCAAAAAGAGAATTTGCTAAGGTGTCTTTTTTATCTAAATCACCCCAAAATCGTAGTCGTTCTTTGATTAGAGGTAATTGATTGTTTTTTTTACCAAAAAGAATTTTGCTTTTCGTACTTATTGGTGCAAAACTATCTTTAGGCATTTCAGACAAAATTTTAAGTGCTTTTTTTAGACCTAAATACATTTTGTTTTGAGGTTTGCAACTTTCAATCGTGCTATCAATTTTTTGTCTTTTAAGTGCTAAGAGCAAAAGACTGTCTGGTTTTATCTCTTTATATTTTATTTCCCAATCGGTATAAATTTCTCTTGGGTTTACTTTTCCATTCTTTAAATCAGATATGTATTTTATATAAGAAATAGTTAGTAAATTGTGAAACTCTTCTTTTTTGTCTGGAAATAATAAAAATTTGTCTTCAAATTCTTTCAATTTAGAAAGATTGTAATCTTCAGGAAATAATCCTTCTGCATTAGCATTTTTTAAGGATTCAAGAAACGCTATTCGGTTTTCTTTGATGTCCCAACCTTCTTGGATAGTATCGTTGTCTAGGGCTTTGTTTATGTATTCTTCAGTAGATGTAAATTTGGTTTTAGAGTTGTTGCCACAACTCAGGTATAAAAATAGTCCTAAAAATAGAGTAGTTATTATCCTCATATAAGTTTTTTAAACATTAAGAAATGTGTTCCTATATTTTCTATCTCAAATTCCTTGCCTAAAATTTCATATCCTGATTTTTTATAAAATTCAATAGCTGTTTTTCTAGCATTAAACCAAAGGATTTCTTTCTCATTTTCAATGCAAAACCGTTCTATTTTTTTTAATAATTCTGTTCCAATATTTTTTTTTCGATATAAATCTAATACAGCCATTCCTCTTAATTGATATTGAGCATCATTCTCAATCAAATCAGTTTTTGTTTCTAAAAGCGTTGCTATTCCTGCTAATTCTTTGTTTATATAAATTCCAAAATGAAAAGTAGATTCGTTTGAATCTCCATCAAAATAACAACTTTCTATAGGTTTACCTTTTCTTAAAACTTCTTGTCTTATAGAATAGGTTAACTCTTTAGGAATAATTTTAACTGTACTCATCGATACAAATTTACTATTTAAAAAAGAAGAAATCTTATTTATTAGATGTTCGTTCCCGAGTATTTTTGTTTTTTATCGAAAAAATATTTTAAAAAAAATTTGCAATTAAGAAAAGTAATTTCTTATATTTGCACCCGCAAACAAGTTCGCTGAACACTTCTAAAATCAGTAATTTTTTTGTAAAGTAATGCGGAAGTAGCTCAGTTGGTAGAGCTCCAGCCTTCCAAGCTGGTTGTCGCGAGTTCGAGCCTCGTCTTCCGCTCTAATATAAACCTCAAGTATTACTTGAGGTTTTTTTATTCAATTAAACTATGGCAGCAATTAAAAATATTGAAGATCTTTCAATAGATGAAATCAATAGAGAACTAAATAACGGTGCAAAATTTGTTGTATTTGAATATTGTATATCTATTCTTATAATGACCTTCAAAAGAGGTACTGATATTTATTTTGTAAAATCTGATGAATCTGCTATAAAACATAGTATAGGATATACTATTCTTACATTATTGCTAGGATGGTGGGGTATTCCTTGGGGACCTATTTATACTATAGGAGCAATGTTCACAAATTTTTCTGGAGGAAAAGATGTTACAGATGAAGTTTTAAAGCATCTTAATCAAAATGCAGAAGGATAATAAAAAACCTCAAACGATATATTAGTTTGAGGTTTTCTTTTTTATAAAAAATTCAAGTTTTCACTTGGTGCCAATTCAACAGGGAATTCGCCACTTCTGAATAGACGAGCAGTATGTTCGCCTCGTATAATAATATCGTTAGCATATACTTCTAGCCAACTGCCTTCGCGTAAGCCTAGCACAGGTGTGTTGCTAAGTTTGTGGAATTCATTAATTCTCGTTTCTCGAGTTTCGCCCATATGTGTAGAACCTTCTATTGGATCAAGATAATGTGGGTTCAAATTAAAATTGATCAAACCTAAGGTTTCAAAACTTGGAGGCAATACGATAGGCATATCATTAGTGTTATTCATTGTTTTTCCGCCAAGATTGCTACCTGCACTGCAACCTAAATAAGGTGTGCCGTTTTCTATAGTGTTTTTTAGAATAGGTATTAGATTATTGTCATATAATGTTTTTACCAATAAAAAAGTATTTCCTCCTCCTGTAAAAATCCCCTCTGCACTTTTTATGGCATCTTGAGGGTTGTTGTATTCGTGAATCCCTTTTACTTGTATATTTATTTTTAGGAATGCTTCCCTGACTTTTGACGTATAATCATCATAGCTTATGCCTCCAGGCTGTGCATAAGGTATGAAAAGTAATGTTTTTACATTGCTGAAATGATTTTCTAGTGTAGGTAGAAGATATTCTAAATAACCACTATTATAGAGTGTTGAGGTGCTTGCTAATATAACTTTTTTCATTTTTTATTCTTTCAATTTTGTCAAAGGTAGAAAATTAAAAATAGTGTGTAAAACTTACAACAGAATTACTCTCCAGCCATAAATATGTTTTCAGAATCTTTTCCGTATTGTACTGTGTTTACTAAATAAATCATTGCTAAAAAGGGTAAACTGTTAACTTTTTAAACAATAAAAATATCTTTTTTACAGCCTGCTTTTTGTTTTTATGTTTTTGCATTAGTGCGTCAAACGTGTACTTTTATTTAGAATAGCTATCGCTCTGTAACGTAATTTGGTATTAGTTTTAGGAGTAATTACTGAAAAAGCAAAGATGATTTTTTGTTCGTAAGGTTACGATTAGCTATTATAGGCTTTATTTTTTACTTGGTTTTTTCTTTGGATCTAAATAGGTGTTAAAAACAGCATATACGATTACATTTGCTTCTATTATATCGTAATGATTAGGTAGGGAAAGTCTTTTACAAATGCTTCTCTGTATGGTTTTCGCCTGATTTGATAGTGCTGGGCTGTTTTTGTATTCGTTCAAAATAATCGTCTAATGTATTAAGAAAACGTTCTCCTAATCCTGCTCTGTTTTCTTTATACTAATCATAGGCTTTTTGTATATCAATAACGGCTTCCTCTTTGATTTCTAATACATATTTCATTGTACTAGCGATTTTGGATTTTTTGCCTTGTTTCTTGCCAAGAATAGGATTTACTTTCTCCGTTTAAATGACTTTCTCTACGAGCATCGATTATTTTATAATCTTCTTGTGTTAAATGTTCTTGTTCCTCTTCTAAAATAGCTTTTATTTTCTTTAATACCGTAGCTTTTCGAGTACTTATAAGCATTTCTATCAATTCCATTTTGACTGCTTGTAAATTCATAATTTTTGAATTTTATAATTGTAAAGATAAGGAAGTGATTTTAAAACTAAACAGGTTTGAAGATAAAAAACTGCTTCAAAGGTTTGTGATACAGTTTTTTTGGTATTGTGAAAAGTATGTGATTTAAATTGTTGATAAAGAATAAAAGCACTCTATAAAAAAGAGTGCTTTTTGTTTTTGTAGATAAAAATCGATAAACTTTTATTATCTTTTCAATGCAAAATGTCCTTTAATTATTTGACCATTTTCAAGGGTGATACTATACCAATAATCATCTGAAGTTTGTTGTTCCCCATTAAAAGTCCCGTCCCAACCTTGACTCATTGGACTAATTTGTTTGAGTAATTTACCAAAACGATTAAAAATAAGAATTTCTGTTTTACTATTTAGTTTTGCATTAGCTCCTTGTATGTTCCAGAAATCATTATAACCATCACCGTTAGGAGTAAAGAACTTAGGAATGCCTAAAACACTGATTGTTCTGTCAGCAATTCCACATCCATTAAGGTCTTTGATATATACCGTATAAACTCCAGCAGGTATGCCACTAAACGTGTTTTCAGTTTGATAGTTTACACCATCAATGCTATATACATAATCTCCTTGCCCTGTTACACTAACCACGATAGAATTATTATCTGAAAGCTCAGTAACAGCGATGTTTTGTATGGTGGCTATATCTGAAGCTCTTACAGTAATAGTTCTCGTTCTTGTGCAACCCTGCGCATTTGTTACCTCCACGGTGTAACTGCCTTCTTGGTTTACATTTAGGGTATAATTTGTTTCAGATGGAAGCAATATTCCATTCCTTTTCCATACATAAGTATAGTTGCTTTGTGGTGTGCCATCAGTTATTTCAGCATTGATTGTTTTGGTTAACGTTTTTTCGTTACAAACCAATTCGTCTCCCGTTAAATTAATTTTAGGAACAGGATGTACCACAAAAGGAATAGTTCCGTTAGCTACACAAGTTGTATTACTAGGATTGATTACTTCCACTCTAATGTTTTGTGTGTTTGTTACAAACGGATTAGGTAAAGGACTTGATAACGGATTATTTGCCGCATCAAAATATTTGACAATCATCCCAGTTTGACTGCCTAAAATAATATTTTGAAAAGCAGCCGTGTCAAAAGCATATTTCCCATCTTGCAGACTTGGTTCTGCTTCATCATCACAAATGGTTGTTGATGTAGTTGGGATAGGAAATATTTGAGGCAAATCATCTACCGTAAAGGTAATGGTGGTTTGATAATCACAAGCCGTAGGAGTATTGTTTTTTATGATTACTTTAACTATTTGGCTTGCCGTTACAAACGGATTAGGAAGCGGACTGGGTAATGAATTGTTGTTTTCATCAAAGTAAGATACGCTAACATCAGTTAAACCGTTAAGTAAAGTAGTTTGCAAGTGGGTAGTGTCAAAACCGTATTTTCCATCTTGGTCGTCATCACAATGCACAAGTGTTAGTGGTTGAGTAATTGGAATACGTTCTACGGTAAGGGTGATAAAAGTTTTGAGAAGCAAACAATCATTATTGGTGTCGCTATCTACACGAGTATAAATATTTTGTGTATTAGGATATCCTATGTTACGGTAATTGCTAGTATCTGTAATTTTATTTTGTTCAGCGAGTGCATCAGCTAGATTACGGTAGTAAGTAATGGTTAGTTGTTGCCCTGGAGGAAATAGATCGCGTACTTGTGTATCTACGCTAGAAAAATTGAAAGCGGTAATACCATCTGTATTAGTACCTAGAATGTTATCATCACAAACTGTAAAAGTACGCGTAAAATTTACAGGTACTTGAGTGGTAGAAACATTCAAATCCAGCTGTGCAATACGAAAACAACCATTAGCATTTTCTACTCGCACATATACGATGTCGTTACTTACGACTTGGTTGGTGTAGGCGGTAAAATTAGTAATAGGATTGGTTTTGTTTTGAGCATCACCAGCCGTTCTATAATAAGAAAAAGTTTCGTTAGCATAATTGGTTGAAATCTTACTGTTTGCCTCTGTTAGATTAAAAGCACTAAACCCATCAAGGTCATCGTCGCATTGTTTTAGCGATACATTGCTATTAATGGTAGGTTTAGCTAAGATAGTAACAGTTTTTCTGAATGTTTTAATACCAGAAGCGATACTCACTGTTGCAACAATAGTGTAGGTGCCTGGATTTGTGTAACTATGGTTGCCTATAATGCTATTTTGAGGTAGTGAACTGTCTCCAAAATCCCAGTTTACGCCTAATATGGTTTGATTCGTGGTTATGGTAAACTGAATGTTTTCATCCTCACAGTTAGAGGATAAGTTTAGCTGTGGTTTAAAATAAGAAGAAGGAAAGGAAGGTAAGCCATTAAGGCACATCTTACCGTTCAAATCGACACCATCCAAAACAAAATTACATCCAGCTCCCAATACATCAGGGTTATTAATGACTGCCAGTTTGGTATCACCAAGTCGAGTTACATATATTTTGTCGTTAGGGGCTAACTGTAGTCCTATAAAGTTGAAAGTATCGTTTTGATAAATACTTCTCTTAGAATTAGGGATATCTGCTGCATTCAAATCGTATTGAAAAATTGTTTTGTACTTTAAACTAGGTTGGTACAAAATCTCGCTATTAGGAGAAAACTCGATGCCATAGGGTTTTTCATCTAAAAGCAATATTTGAGGATTCGAGATGATACCTGTTAGACCATCAAAATCAAATAACTCTACGGTACCATTTATTTGTGTTGGAGAATAATATTCCAAATGACAAGCCGCTATTTTTGTGCCATTGGGGGCTATTTTTAAATAACCAATGACGTTTGTCGAACTTCTACCTTGAATAACCGAACCAACATTACTAATAACAGGAGTAGGATTAAGTCCAGTAGCGGTGAGTAAGTGAGCATAATAGCTGTTACTGTTCCAGCCATGGGTAATAATCCAATAATCGACATTGTTAGCGTGTTTAACAATGGCTACTTTTTCGCAGGAAGGGGTGTAAACTTGTACATTTTTTTCATTGGTTACATCTCCTAAACCGCCGTCTAGTGTCATGTCTACTACCGAGTAGCAAAAACCATTTTGTTTTGCTTCTTCATCTTGCGTAAAGATATAATATAAATTGGGATTACCTGGTTTAGATACAATGCCTGTTTGTGTGGTAGAAATATTACTGTTCAACCCATTACCATTAGGCATTACTTGGTGGTTTTTGTTATAGACTTTCATACCATTTGTGTACATCAGTAGTTGTCCAGACGCGCTTGAGACTGTCGAACAAGCTTCTAGTGCTCTTAGATTCCCATCTGTGAGTGTAGTAACACTGCCGTCGGTATTAAATTTTATACCTGCAAATTCGCCAAAATACCAGTAGGTTGCTTCTTGTTGTGCAAAGAGAAAACTACTACAAAAAAACAGCCAAAACCATTTCATATTCTTTCCAAATTTTTTTGGTGCAAAAATAGGTAAAACTATTTGTTTTTTAGGGTATTTTCTTTTTGGGTTATTGTGAAAAATATGTGATATAGATTGTTTATAAAACAACAAAAGCACTTTTTACAGAGTGCTTTTTGTTTTTATTTACTACCACGCGAAAGGATTCGCGCGTGCAATGTCATTAAGTTAAGCGTCTCGTTTGTCATTTCGACGTAAGGAGAAATCACATAATCCTTTTAAAATCATCGATATAGCAAGGTGAATTTTTAACTAAAATTCCTTAACTTAATGACATTGTTCGCGCGTGAGCGGGGCCAAGGAGTCTATTGATTTTTTAACTGTTTTATTGACTAGTTTGTAATCTATAATAATCTCTTTACCGTAATTATTGCTTTCATAAAATTTAGCAAGAATTGTAAAATCTTTATTTAAAATTATAGTTTCAACAAGACCGTCATCTGAAATTTCTTCATAATGGATTTTATAAACATTTTTATAGTTTTTATAATTAATATAACTCAAAAAGCATACTTCAAATCTTTTAAACCTCTGTTCAATTCTATGACAGGAATCTTTTGATAAAAGTGACAAGTAAATATCTTTTTTAAAATCTATGTTTTCAGCAGACAAAAAATAAAGATTTGATTTCTTTTTTAAAAATTTTTTAGAATATTGATTTGTAATATTTCCTTTTAAATCAAATGATATATTCTTTTCTGTTATCGTATCTCTTATAAAAAAATATTTTCGATGACTATATCCTATAATTTTTTTATTTTCAGAAAGTATTTCATAGTATAAATCTTTTTCAGTGCCTTCTTTATTATGGCTTTGTTTTTTACAACAGATTGAGAAAAACAAAATAGGAATTAGGCTAAATAAAAGTCTTATATTATTTCTTTGGTTTGTCTTTTTGACCTGCTGAGTATGTTTTATTAATTTCACTATTAACATGTTTTTGAACGGCTTCGGGATTAAGTACTGACTTTAATTGAGTAATATATTCAAAATATCTTTTCGCTCTACCCATTTTATCATCTTTAACAGCTAAATGATCCTTATAGCCTTTCTTGTTTTCTATCGTTTGTTTATACTCTAAAGAAAAAGCCGCTACAAAACCTTTATTATCAAAAGTATTTATAAGGTCATGAATATCTTGTTCCATATGTAAAAATGCTTCATGACCAATTGTTTCAGCCATATTAATAGAAGGGTTTGGCATATCTTTATTAATTTCCATATTAATTTCTACATGATCTTTATAGACTCTTGCTGAACTTGTTCCTTCTGAATTAGATTTGCCTTCAGTTTGTAACATATTAAAGACATGATCTGAATATTTACCATCTTTTTTAAAATTTAAATCACCTATCTTATCACCTGCATTAGAAAAACTGGCTAAAAAAGAGTATCCTTCTTTGGTCTTACCAAAGTCCAAAATACCTTTTTGTACTTTTTTATCCAGTTTCTCAAAAGAAACTTGTTCCCATTTTCCGCTTTTAGAGTTTATCTGCCAAAAATTTATATCTTCTCCTGTAGGATCAATGAAAAGTATAGGATTGTTCGCAAATGCGACATAATTAGATAAACTTAAATAATTTTCACTATGCGGATCAATATTCATCCATCTACATAACGCAGGGTCATAATTCCTTGCTCCATAGTCATACATATTCAGCCCTAGCTCGTCTTGTAATTCCTTACCATTATACTTGTAATTATAAAACGGTTTAACCTCTACTGGTGGTACAGCAATTTTTGAAGTTGTGCCACTTTTCATAACCATTTTTGTATCTGAGTTATAATTATTGTGTTTTAATCCAAAAGGGTAGTAGTGGTTTTCATCCATTACTTTTAGGGTATTGGTGCTTGGATCTAAACTATAACTTAAACGGATATTTCCTAAATGATCAGTATAATTATATACGTAGGTATAGTTGTTTGAACGAATAATTTGTGCTGGTTTGCAAGTGGTGCAATTGGTTTCTACTACTGCCACGTTTACATAACCCTCTGCTTGAGGGAAAAACAAAAGTATATTGTTTTTATATTGAAAACCGCCTTGCATATAGTCTGTTACTTGATTTTGCATTCCTACAATACCACCTACATATTCTGGTGCTATTTTTTGTACTTTTTGCCTGTAGCGTCGTAAAGATAAGTAATTTCTTGTGTAATAAAACCCAGCAATTGCTGGGTTTTATGGTATCTACTGTATGCGCACAGTTTAGAAAACTGCGCGAACTGTTACCGCATATCTAAGCGATCGGGGGCGAACTGTTACCGCATATCTAGACCGTTTGGGTTTCTTTTGTTATATTGTTCAATCTCTTTATATGAATAATAACAATACACTATATATCTATCAAAATCCTTATTCGATGTAAATGCATTTACATTTTGCATTTTATAAGGTAAAAAAGCATCTTTTACTTCTAAGGCATTTTTTTGAAAAAAATTTATTTTGAGAAAATGAAGTACATACGGAAGGTGTTTTAATCTCTCTTTATCCTCTAAAATTTGATATTTTTCTTTTTGTTTTAAGATGTAGTTTTCTACAGCTATTTGTTTATATGTTGAATAAACAAATAAAATTATTAAAATAATTATTGATTTTCTTTTCATTTTCTCACCCAATTTTTGCCATCCCAAGTATATGTTCCTGATTTTAAATTTTGGAAATTAGAAAGTAAATTATTTAATCCTTCTTTTTTGTTTTTAGATTCTTCATCATTCTTTGTTTCATTTCCAAAATTAAAATTAAGGTGAGAAAATTTATCTTTATTAGCACCTCCCATATAATAATAATCCGCTCCTTTAAAACCTGCATCAATCATTTCTTCTGCAGTTGGATATTCTGGAGTATTGTACCACATTAACTTATCGATTAATTTTTCTGCTTCATTATCAGTATAGCCAGCATCCCTTAATGCCTCTAATAAAATATTTTTAGCTCTTTGTGTACAGTATAATCCTCCTTGATCTTTACCGTTAGCTGCTTCTGTTGCTATATATGAAGATATTATTTCTTCAACATCTTTAGGTAAGCTAACTCTCATTCTTATAACAGTTTCTCCACTTCTGACATAATCCATTATAGTTTGACGTTCATTTATATATGTAGAATATCCATATTCATTTTCATAAAATCTGGAAGAACTAATACGTGTAGCTTGTCCACTTAAAGCTGCATAAGTTGTGTTGCTATACCCTGAAGGTCTTGCTCCTAATGAATTATGACCATTTAAAGTGTAAAAAGGAGCGTTGTGCCACCTTCTTATAGGACCTACATAGTATATATATACATCTTTACCATCGGGGTGCTTTTTGTTTTTATTCACTTTAAGGGCACAGAAAAAATTTCTGAGCTAAAACTATACAGACTTTAGAAAATCAGGTAAATTAAAATAATCAGTATTATACATTTTTTCTTTAAGTTTATTCTTTAAAAACTCTAAATTACTTTTGTCATATTCAATTAATTCTTTTATGAAATCTAAATATTTGATTTTATTAGTTATTCTAAATAAAACTAAACTAGCAAGTAATTGTTCGTTTTGGTGATATAAAATGTTTTCGCGTATATGTTCTAAATTTTTTACTAATTCTTCAATATATAAAAATTTAACATTATTATTAATATACTCTAAACTTGCTAGTACTACACATTCTGTTTCTTCTTCATTGATTAATAAAAGACTTATTATTTTTTCATAATTTACATCTAAACCAAAATCAGTTGCAAAGTAAATTAAATCAGAAAGAAAATCCTTATTTTTAATGTCCAAATTTTTATTAATAAAATCCTCAATCAATATAAAATCCTTTTGATTGAAAAATTTATATTCATCAAAAAAAATACTTATTAGCTCTTTTTTATTAATATTTAAAATAAAATTGATTTCTGATAATGAAAGTTTAATGTTTTTATTACAAATCTCATTAACCAGCTTAATGGCCTCTTTAAATGGCATTTTATTTAAGTCAAACAGATTTTTCATACTTATTATCTTTTCTTATCCTTACTTTGTCTTGAACTTCTTTGACCTGTATTTTTTTCATGTCTTTTAAGTTTTTGTAAATCAGTACTTGAAGCTGTTCCTGCTACTTTTCTTGCTAAAATAGCTTCTAATTCATCATCTTGTAATCTTCCGTTATTATTACCTCGTTGAGCCATTGAATTATAATGTCCAATAGTGGTGTTTGTTGAAGTAAAAATCTCATTTGCAGTTTCATAGATTTCATATCCAGTATAAACAATCAAAGTCCCTAAAATAATGAACCCAGCAGCTGGTGGTACTTCAACTGTAACTCCCGCTGCAGTAAGACCTCCTGCTAATATTGCAGCGCCAGGTCCTATACTCGCCTCTTGTGTTGTATTTTGTGCCTTTTTTTCTTTCTTCTTCTTCTTCTTATCAGTTGATCCTTCAGCTCCAATATAATTTGGTTCGAATTTATCAGAAATATTTATGGAGTCATCTGATCTATTGTTATTTTCGTCATAAGTCCTTGTGAAAAATTTATCAAAGTTATGCTTTTCAGGTTCACCAAATTTGTCAATAAATCCATTATTGTTATTCGGAACCTGTAACATCCCATCCGGGTCAATAAAATAAACAGGGTTATTCAGTGTATAATTATAAGGAGTCCATCTTCTATTTAATTCTGCCATTGGATCCATATTCATCCATCTACCTAACGCAGGGTCATAATTCCTTGCCCCATAATCATACATATTCAGCCCCAGCTCGTCTTGTAATTCCTTACCGTTGTATTTATAATTATTCTTAAAATAAGTAGTATATGGAGTAAGTTCACCAATAGTTTGTAAACTAGTAGTTCCATTTGTTTCTACAAACATTTTACTGTTTACATTATTTCTGGTGTGTTTTAGTCCAAATGGATAATAGCTATTTTCTTCTAAAATTTTTAAAGCTCCATTTTCTTGGGCGTAGCTTAGACGCACATTACCTAAATGATCGGTGTAATTAAACACATAGTTTAAACTATATAAGGGTTTGAACCTACAAGTTGGACAATATGTACTTGTTAAAACATTAGTTACATAACCCTCTGCATGTGGGAAAAATTGTAAAAAGCCACTACTATACTGAAAACCTCCAGTAAGATAATGGGTTATGATAGTATTGCCTGCTTCTGTCACTTTTTTTCCTGTTTTTTGCCCTGTGGCATTTAGTTTAATTAAACCCAGCAAATGCTGGGTTTTATCTACTGTATGCGCACAGTTTACATCCCGAAGCTTCGGGAGCGCGAACTGTTGCGCATATCTGAACCGTTCGGATTTTTTTATGGGCAGGGAAAAGGATTGATATTTAGAGTGTCAGATCTAATTATTTTCCCATTTAGAAAATTTTTATAAATATAAAGTTGCTTATCCACTTTTTGATTTTTAAAATAGTGTTTTACAATAAGTAATTTAAAATTATTTAAGTCTTTCCCCTTTATTTTAAACAAATCTTCTTCTAATAATAGTTCAGAATTACGTATTGTCAATATTTTTTTTATATGAGTAAAATGTGAACTACTTAATTTAAATTCGGGATTAACCCAAGTCAATAAAGGCTCTGAGCATTTATCTTTTAACACGATAAATCTTTTAGGTAATTCAGGTATACATTTTTCATTTCTAACCTTATTGTACAATATTCCATATTTATATCTATAATAGAAATCAGTTTGGGTAATATATGAATTGTAAATTAATAATAGTAAAACTGTTGAAAAAGACAGCCAAAACGAGAGATTTATTATTTTTTTCATTCTTAAAAGCCTAACATATTTTTTATTCTATCAAAAAATGTTGATGTAGTCTTAATTACTTGTTGTTCGGTGCTAACTTTTGGTGGATTTCTATGTAGATTAAAAGGAGAACCGTCAACTTTATCTTGATTAGACAAAATTAACTGTTTATTCGTAGAATCAATTTTTTTAGAACTCCAATCTAAAAGTTCATATATCCCAACTCCAGCTGCACCTTTTCCTTTTTGACCTCCTGGAAAATCTGCAACACCTACTCTTCCAAAAAGTAAAGCAGGACCAACACCCAAAGCTGATTTAGTTGCACTATTACCATCTTTAATAACCATATCATTCCAAGTTTGTTGAGTACCATTATTTCTGTTGTAATTAGCAATATGATTAGTCCAAGCTCTTAAAACACCGTTATCACTATCATATTTAAGAGGTTTTGTTTCTCTAGAAATACTACTTTTAGAAGTTATTTCTCCTTTTGAATTAAAGGATGTTGTTTGAGAAGAAACATTACTTGAAGAAGAATATTGAATATTATTCTTATCTCCTTCAATATTATTTATCACGTTTGTTGTTGTTGTTAATGTATTTGTTACAGTTTTAGACCCATCATCATAAGTAACGGTTGTGGTAGAATGTTGTCTCATAGAAACAAGAGTATTACCATCAGCATCTATATGAGAAGTAATTGTCGTTCTGCTCACTGTATTTGTAATTGGATCACGACCATCAGGGTCAGCAAAGTATACAGGATTATTATTAAATGCGACATATGGTGATACGTCGTGATGTACAACAGGGTCTTGCACTATCCAACGGCCAATGGCTGGATCATATTGTCGCATATCCATTGCGTACATATTCAGCCCCAGTTCATCTTGTAATTCTTTTCCGTTGTATTTATACTTGTAAGAAGGTTGTAAGTTAATTGAAGTTACCGTAGGTTTATGTTTTAAGCCAAAAGGATAGTAGTGACTTTCTTCCAGTAGTTCTGTAGATGGTGTTATGGTACCATTACCATCCAGATCGGCATAACTTACTCTTATATTCCCTAAATGATCTGTATAATTATACGCATAATAGCCTATAGCACCGCTATTGTATTTTATATAGCCTTCGGCAGTAGGGGACAGGTCTAAATTCCCGTTTGTATATTGATAGCCCCCATCAAGATAGGTGGTAAAAGTAGTGGTGGTGGGAGCGGGTGTATTTTGTGTCACTTTCTTTTCAATTTTTTTACCTACAGCATTGTAAATATACTCAATAGTTCCTGTTGCACCAAAATTTATTTTGAAAGGTAAATTCAAATGGTTGTAGTCTATACCTGCAATGCCTTTGTTCAAGTCGGTTTTCATATTCCCGTTAGCATCGTAAGAATAATCTTCAACAAAATTTATACCATCTTTAAAACCTCCCGAGTGCGAGGAACTATCCGTTACCTTTACTAATTGGTTGGGATTGTTGGTGTCGTAATCATAACGTAAATTGTCAATCTCAATGTTATAGGACCCAGCAGGCATATAATCGTTTCTGTTTAGCGTTTTGATATTGCCATTTTTATCATAGGTCAATTTTTCGTCAAACGATTTGGTTACCATAGTTGCCGAGGGGTCTTGATATAGGCCCTCTGTCAAACGGTTAAGGTCATCGTATAAGTAACCGTATTTTTGTTTTTTGTCGCCACTGGCCGTACGCCATATCGTTTCGGATATGTTTCCGTTATACAATGGTGTTACGGCTATTTCTTGTGGTAATAATCCTGTAGTTGGATTGTCGTTATAGTTGATCTTGAATGCAAATAAATCTTTAGGGTTTGTGCCGTCTAGAAGCGTATCTACATTATTTATTTCTTTGAGCCAACCTCTAATGTTGTATTTGTAATCTACTTTTTGTAAACTGGTTGCGGTGCCTCCTACTTGTTTGGTAATTAGTTGTCCTAACTCGTCATAAATGGCTATAGATAAAGTTTGTTTAGGCGCAGCTGGACTTATAGATTCGTGTGTGGTTTTTACTAAACGATTTTGTGCCGAGTAGGTAAATTCTTGTTTTGTAACAAGGAGCGGAGACGTACCACCAGTGTCTTTTTTATGTTTATTTATGGTATATAGCGCTTTACCTGAAAAATCTAATTTGGTATCGGTTTGTGTAAAGCCGCCAAGGTGATTTTGTAGTAAGACTTGTATAGGTCGTGCTTTTTCGTCATAAAAAGTAATGCCTTTTTCGGCATTAGTAAGCGCAGTGGTTTCTAGTACTCTCACCCAAGAACCAGTAGCTAATCCTATTGGCTTTTTGGTTGCATTATAATACACGTTTTGTCCTTCTACACTTGTAGGGATAGGGCTGGCACTAGGAAAATTATAATCGTCATAATAATTTACCGTTAGTACATGATATCCTGTGGTAGGTAGCACTTGCGATGTATAATTAAAGGCTACTGCATTTACACTTGTAGATGTTGTAGTTTTAACTTCGTTGAGTAGTGTTGCCGTGTTGTAATCTGATTGCAGTGCTTTGCGTTGTGCACTTCCCACTGTGGCAGGTTGCCAAGCGGTTACAACAGGTCTGCTAAAGGCATCGTATTTAGTAATCATCCAACCAGTAGTACCCGCTAAATTCGTAAAAGGAGCAAATGCAGGGCCTGTCGCAACGGGTCTATCTAGTTTGTCATATACAATAAACTCCCATTGTTTTCCAGGTAATTTTTTTTCAACTAATCTGTTGCGATGGTCGTATTTGTATTGATAGCATAAACCATCTAAAGTAGCTAAGTCTATTCTTCCTTCAGCTAGTGGAGGAATTACATAAGTCAAATTACTGTATTGATCATATACGTAGTAGGTGTCTAGTGTATCAGTGCCATTGTAGGTTCTTTTTAGTACCACTCGTCCTTCTTTGTCTTTAAATTCTTCGGTAACTCCTCGTTTAGGAGTTGCAGGATTCCAATCTTCACTTTTAGTTACTGTTTTAGTAAGTTCTCCTGCTGGATAGTTAGTGGTGCTACTTATAGCGGTATTAAATAATTCTTGGGTAGCATTCCAACTAGCATTGGCTTCTATAAATTTTACTTCGCCAGTTTTGTTTGTATCATAATCAAATTTTATTTCGTGACCAGAACCTATTGCCCAAGCAGTACCTGGTGCAGCCTGTTTGACTACAAGGTTTAGCGGTGAGTTGTCAAAAACTTTTTCGCTAAAAGGTTTGTCGTCACCATAATTAGTTTGATAATAGTTTATGGTACTAGTAGCAGCGATTGTTTTGTCAATAAAACTCATCGAATTTTGCTCACTTTTATAAGGCAAGAACTCTTTCGCTTGTCTTCCTAATGCGTCATATTCAATATGTGTAATGATGTCTTTGCTAGAATTACTTTGGGCATTAGCAATATTTTGAATAGGGCGACCCAGACCGTCAAAATAGGTAATTGTATTTGTAACATCATTACTGTTTGTTACTTCAGATAATTCGTTAACTCCAATTTTTGGGACTATAGTTAAAATATAGTTTTGGTTGGCTCCAAAGGATGTGTTAGTAGGAGGGACGATACAACCTCTAACTGGACCACTTACGGTAGGGCATTCGTCCCACATATCTTTAGCCCATCCTACATAATTAAGGGGTTTTTCACAAGCTTGAACAGTATTATTGGGGTCTCCGAAACCATCTCCATCAGCGTCTGAATACCAAGTGTATAATTGAATATTCAATGCATAGTTGTTGTCATTACAATCTTTGTTGTTTCTAACATAACCTACTGGTTGTGTACATTGTATTTTTGTAACAGCTGGATTTCCGTAAGTGTCTCCATCAAGATCTTGATACCAGATGGTGCTAGGATTAACAGTTGCATCACTGTCATTACAGTCTGTATTGTTTAGAACATATCCTGCTGGTCTTGCACATTGCACTAAACTAATATTTGGATTTCCAAAAGTGTCTCCGTCTGCATCAAGAAACCATTTAGAATTAGGGTTGATGGCTGCGTCATCATCATCACAGTCACCTCCTGTTGCTATATAGAGTGAACTTGGAGGAACACATAATTTTGTTGGTGTTGGTGTACCGCCAAAACCATCTCTATCTGCATCCAAATACCAAATTTGAAAACGTAAAATACTTGGGTCATTATCGTTACAGTCTCCGCCCAATGTGGAATAATTTACCCCAGGAACCGCTAGATTAGCACATATAGGATTTCCTCCTCCATAACCATCGCGGTCATTATCCACATAAATGTAGCCAAATGAGCACCCAATAGCTTGGATGACATTTCCGTTTTTGGTTTGAGACAAAACAATAGAATTGCTCAAAATTAGTATGAATAAAAAGAAATAGTTCTTCATTAGTTTAGTTTTTGAAATGGTATCTGTTTTCAGAAAGTATATTGCCATTTTTGTCTTTTACGTTTTGTAGTCTATTAAAATTATCGTAGTTGAATGTTGTTGTGTCTCCTTTAGGGTCAGTAATGGTTCTAATTCCAATAAGTGGTAAATACGTATAGGTGGTAATCATTACATTAGACATCGTGCTTCGCAATCCGTTTATACTTGTAAAATAGGTTTCACTATTGTTTTGTAGCGTAGCAACATCGGTACCTAAAGCAGTACTAATTTGTGTTAGTGTTGCATTTTCAATTTTTGCAATTGGTAAAGTTTTGTTATAACCCCATAACACAGTCACAGGCATACCGTTTTCTTGCGTATATTGAGTTACATTGCCTTTTACATCATAATTGTTATAGGTTATTTTTGTTTCTGCAGGTAAATTGTTTTTTAAACTTAGGAGGGATTTAGGAAGCAATAAATTACTAGAATTTGCATCATTTGAATAAGTAATTTCCTCTTCGCTAAGTTTTTCTACTCCTCTATACGTTTGTGTAACTAATGGATTGCTAACTATGTTTTTAGTAAGTAATTCATTTCTAAATGGTTTGCTTGCCATTTGTATGTCTTGCGGATAAAAATATTTGGTCTCGATTACTTCGCCAGTTTTTGAGTTTGATACATTTTTAGAGGTTAAGTTTAAATGTGAAGGGCTATTGTAATCAAAACGATTTGTTATGGTTAAATTGCCACTAGGTAAATAACTGGTTTCAACCGTTTTATTTAGAGAAAAGCTATTGAAGTATTTTTTATACGCCTGTACCCATAATCCACTTAAATGATGAATAGTAATATAGTTGTTGTCATCTATAAGTGAACTATTAAAATTAAATAAGTCGTTGTAAAAATATTCCGTTTGTTTTTTAAGGGTTCCTCCACTTGTAAATATGCGTTGTGAAAGCTCTCTTCCTCGAAGTTCCTTGGTGTCGTTGCCATATAAGTTAGAATAGTTTTTATAGAGATTTACAGGTGAAGTAGATCCAAAACTTGTTACATATTC
This sequence comes from Limnohabitans sp., assembly GCA_030053945.1. Taxonomy (GTDB): domain Bacteria; phylum Bacteroidota; class Bacteroidia; order Flavobacteriales; family Flavobacteriaceae; genus Flavobacterium. Next base: position 88,110 of record JASGCW010000001.1, on the reverse strand, counting down.
TTTTAAATTGTTTGTGTCAGGTAGCAATTTGTCAGGAAAGGATTCATAGCTAGTATAATTGTGTTCTATATAACCAGTACCATCTATTTCATAGACTTTAGCATATCCAACATTATAACTATCTAGACTGTTTTGTTGGACGTTGGAGCTAGAGGTAATTATTCTTTTAATATTTATTCCAGCTGCACTTGTAGATTCAAAATAATAAATATATCTAGGCCAGTTCATTAACATACCAGAGGAAGTGGTACTACTATAATTATTGGTGTATTTGTATTCCTTTGTTTTAGCTTGGGTGGGTGGAAATGCATCGTCAAAATCGATTTGTTTTTTAATTCTAGCGCCCCCGCATATTCCACCATTATTCGTTAATGTAGGTAAAAAAGCACTCGATGAATTCCTTTCAATTCTTTTTGCATAAAAATGAGGCTCGTATTCAAAAATAGTGTATCCTTTTGTAGGATAGACTATTTTTTTTAGTAAACCAACACTTGCTTTACTTGTATTTGCATCTCTCAAAGTATTGTTGAGTGTGTAATCGCCAGTAGTAGTACTGTAAGTATCATTAACAGTTAATTGAGTGTTGCTGTCATTTCCATTCCAATAACCCCAGTGGTCTATTCCTTTTGTATAATATGGAGGCAGGTTTGCAGTATCATAATATTCGAAAGTATAGTTTTTTTCTCCTGTTTGTTCGTAAACTTTACTTAAAAAAGGTCTTTTGTGTGTGCCTCCTAAATCTTGGTATTCAAAAGTAGACTTTCTGATTAATGAAGTGTTGAAAAAAGTTTCTACCTTATCAATCACAAATTCATTTAGGTAAATAATTCCACTTGCATTTTGTTCATGTTGTATGGGATACCCAGTATCTTTGTAGGAGAATTGAATTTTGTAATTTTCAAATTCTATAGATTGTAATATTGATTTTTTTAGTAAAGTATAATATATTTTGGGTAGGTTCTGACCAACAATGTCTTGAAAACATCCTTGAAAAAAGCCTCCAGGGCAATCATATATTTGTTCAATACTAGCACCATCTTGATAAAAGCTGTCAAAACTGAACAATTTAGAATTATTTTTTACATTTTGTATGTTTGAAGTTGTAAATAGTCCACAATAGTCATATGAAAAAGGGGTGTTTGGATTTTCATAATTAAATCGTATTGTTTTATTGTTGTTGAATACAATTTTTGAGATACTAAATGAATTAATGTATGCAAAGTCGCTAAAAACATTATCTTTACTAGGAATTGTTTTTTTTTTGCGAAAAAGAGATTTCAGATTTCGATAAATCACCACCAAAATAGTATTTAGTCCCCTCACCATCAATTAAGATTATTTCGGAATAAGGAATATCACAGCCTTTGCTTGCATGAGCTGTAAACCCAGAAAGGTCAACTTTTAAGTTAGGGTCATTCGATTTTACTTTGGGTTTTCCGTCAAATCCTATCATAAACTCTCCAGATAATCCCATAATAGAAAATCGAAATAAATCAGGTTCTCCTTCATAGTAATCATTTCTTGGGCCAATAAACCAATGATCACCTTCACTATGTCCCACCCCACCGCTAGATAAATTATAGGCATTTTCGTTGGTATATGAATTTCTTTTTACTCCAGCATAAAAACCATGAAAATCATATTCTCCAGGCTGAAAAGGACTTGATGGGCCCATAATTTGAGCACTTATGTACTCGTCTGGTATGTAATTCATAACTCTAGTGATACTTCCTCCTGCCATCAAAGACCAGTTTACTCCAGCCAAATCTGATTTTTTATGAGGGATAAATCCAGATGAATCATATGATAATTGAACATCTATTTTTTTGTCATCATTGATAGGTATAGAGGTAATAGGAATTTGTAGGTCGATAGCACCTGTGTATAACTTTACAGGTACATTACCGTATTTGTCAAACGCATAGGATTGTGGTGACTTAATCTCTACCTTACTGAAAGGACGAAACTGTCCAAATAAAGAAAAGGGTAAAATGGCGAGTATTGTTACTATTTTTTTAAACTTCATTTTGTTATTTTTTTATCACTTTAATAGATTCGTTGTTGGTATTGGTATTTATGCTTACTATATAAATTCCAGTAGGTAAATTGCTAAAAGATAGTGGTATAGTGTGTAAACCTGTTATTTTTTCTTCTTGAATTCTACGTCCATTTATATCATATAAGGTGGCTGTGCCTTCTGTATAATCAAAATTGATGATAATGTTTGTGAAATTTTCAATAGGATTGGGCAATGCTTCAATAGTGATTTTTTCTTTTTCAGGTTTCGATTTGTCTTTTAACTTTACTACCCAAAAATCACTGCCTCCCATTGCATTGTTTTTATCTCTTGAAGCACCACCAAAAGAGGTTCCTGCCATTAAGTAGCCTCCATCCCTAGTTTCAAGAAGCTTAGTAAGTATTTCATCATTTTTACTACCAACCGTTTTACTCCATAGTGTTTCTCCTGTAGCACTTATTTTTAAAGCAATATAATCGTTAATGCCTTCTTTGTCACCGGGTGCTGAGGTTTTCGGAGCCCCGTTCGCTGAGGTTCTCGAAACGGAGGCTGAGGTTCTCGAAGCCTCACTTTGCGCATATCCCCCTATGGCAAAAGTACCGTCTTTATTCTCGACCATTGAGGTTAAAATGTCTAATTTTCCAAAATCATAAGTTTGTTGCCAGATGATTTCTCCTTTTTCATCTAGTTGTACTAACCAGAAGTCAGTACCTCTGCCATTTCCTTTTTTCTTACTACCAGAGGTGGCAGAATTAGAATTTCCACCCAGTAAGTATTTTCCATTTTTTGTTTGTACTAGACTATATAAACAGTCTTCACGATTACCTCCTATAGTTTTTTGCCATTCTATATTGCCAGAATTGTTTAATTTTATTACCCAATAATCGCTTTCGCCAAAGCTATCATCTAGTTTTTCTCCAGACTTAGAAGAATTTGAATAACCAACTGCGATATAACCTCCATCTTTAGTTTGTTCTATTGAGGTTAATTCATCAACATATTCGCCACCAATGGTTTTTTGCCATTCGATGTCACCGTTTTTATTTAGTTTTAGAATCCAAAAATCTAAACTACCTCTACTGTTTTCGTTTTTACCAGTCTTGTCGCTATTGCCATCTTTTCCTAAAGGTGATTTTTGCGATTCAGACGAACCACCTACAATATAGCCGCCATCTGTAGTTTTTGCGATACGAGCCAATTTGTCTAGACCATTTCCTCCAATAGTTTTTTGCCACTCTATAGTTCCTTTTGCATCTAATTTAATAATCCAGAAATCACTATTGCCTTTAGAGTAATCTTTTTTATCTAAACCCGCATTTGAATTTGAAGTGCCTCCTAGAATAAGGCCTCCATCAAGAGTAAGTAAGACGCTTTGTAAAAAATCAGAATCGGAACCGCCAAATGATTTTTGCCAGTCTAGCTCTCCTTTTTCATTCATTTTCCATAACCAGTAGTCATAGTTTCCTTTGTTGTTGTCTTCCTTGTTACCACTTTTGCTTGAAATAGAACTTCCAGATAGTATGAACCCGAAATCAGGCGTTGGTATGGCGTCAAATAAATATTCCGCGTTTTTTCCGCCGTAGGATTTTTCCCAGATAATGTCTTGTGCGTGTCCAAAAGTTGACACAAAAAGACCACTAAGTAGTAACTTTATACTACTTTTAAAGAAGTGTGTCATCGTGTAGGTGTTTTTAACTGTTGTTTTTTTAGTTATTGTTGTTTCTCTATGTGAATGCTTAACGGCTGCAAATTAAATGCAAAAAAAAGTTATATACAATCCCTGTTTTTAGTGATTTTAGTCTAACTAAATTTGGTGAGATAGTATTTTCGATTTTTGTATAATGCAAAATATGAGGATCACTTGCTAAAAAAATATATTTCTTTAACTATAGGTTTTCAAGTGTTCTGTTTTTGCTAAAACTATAATTAAAAACTGATTGTCCGTTTAATATCATAACCCTGTAATATTAGCAATTACAAGTCTATCGAAGAGTTTTTCTTCAAAATATCTTCTATTTAATTTGTAAACAAATTCATTTAGATATAACTGAAGATATTTCCCTTTTATTTTATGATAATTTCCCAGCAAATTTCTCTTCGCATTACTGATTGTTATATGTACCCATTTCAAAGTTTCTTTTGTTGTTTCTTTATTAGATTTTTCAGTTATATGTAATTCTACAAAATTTGAAATATCAACATACGACGTACTTTTATCAGTGAAAACAATACTTTTTTCATTAATTGATTCTTGTATTGTTTGATTAATTTGGCCAGCTGTATGATCTGTTAAAACTTTAGCTTTAAAATAACGACATTGCGTTGATTTTTTGCCGTTTTCTACATCTTCCAAAACTGTTGACTCCGCCATAATTGCAACGTTTTCTTTACCAACTGCTCCACGACCACGAATACCTTTTTCTTGTTCAACTTCAGAAGATTCAACAGTAAAATAACCTTCATCAAACTCAATCATCCCTTCTAATGTATATCGGGCATCTCTATTCCCCATTGCTTTTCTTAACTTATGAACCATTGCCCAAACTGGCTCGTATCGCTTTTGTCCAAGTTGTTTTTGGATTTCTTTACTTGAAAATCCTTTTTTTGTAGCACTCATTAAAAACATAGTTTTATACCAAGTCAAAAATGACAACTTTGAACTTTGCATTATAGTACCACTTCGAAGTGAAATTCTACTTCTACATTTTTTACATTCATAACTCCATCTACTTTGTATCCAAAAATGTTCTTTTGAACCACATTTACACTCGACACCTATTTTGTCTCGTTGTTCTTTAAAATGCAATCTACAAGCTTCTTCGCTTCCAAAATTTGCTGTAAAATTAAATAGATTCATTATTTGATTTTTAAGTAAAATTAAAAAAAAATCAATTATGATGGTTTGCGGACAATCAGTATTAAAAATATGCGAAAAGTTAAAAAGCTTTATTTAGAGAATAATTTTGTTATTATGCAGCTAATAGTTTAAAATAACGTAAAAATGACATAAATTTCAAGAAACAATGCCTCAAAAACAAATAATTTCGAAGTTTAGGAATAAAATATGAAGAAAATCATAAGGGCTTCGGGATCAAACAGTTTGACTTATGTTCAAATTTTTGATTTTTGAATCATCAAAATGTTGTGATTTATTAGTCTCAAAATAGTTAAAACTTGATGATATAGTGCTATCGGGAGCACAGATTTTATAAAATTTTTTCAAGTAAATTAATTATAAATTATCCGCTTTGCGGAAATAAATTGGTTTTAAGAAATAGACCACAGTATTCGCATTTAAAAAATTGCCACTCCAGATAGGTTGTCGGAAGCACAGATTAAAATTACTTAGTAGAGTATAAATTTTAATATTTATTTGTCAAGATTCACAACGTTATTGCTTCGTATATACGACGTATATACGTCGTACTAACGTCATATATACTAGCAATAAATAGTAGGCCATAATGCATACGCTAAAATGAATCGTAATTGTATTTGTTATAAAGGGTACCTCTAAAAACTCGTTTTGTAATGAGAAATAGGTGTTTTGAAAAAGGACGAGGCATTTTAGCAAATTTACTGCAGATGTAGCCTTCGCTACATTGAGGACATATTTGATAAAATAACGAAGTAATTTTTTTAAAAGACCATTTGCTTCGCCAGTTCGAGCAAAGCTCTCGTGCAGTAATAAAAAGGAGATTTAGAGGTGACCTAAAGATATCTAACAAATCACTGATATAAGCGAAAGATATTGCCGCAATCTTATCGCTAGAAAAAATGCACAAAAAAACTAAATGACAATTTGTAATCCTAGATGAATTTTTTGTGTTTACAGGGGCTAAAAAAGAAGTAATAACCAAGTTTTAAAAATGAAGATAAACGTATATACTAAGATTTTAATATCGTTTTTTTGGTAAGTTAATTGTTATAAAATTATCCTAAGCATTTGTATTTAAAATTTATCCGAATATTTCTAAAAATCAAATCATTCCCAATAATTATAAGCAATGGCAATTTTTAAAAGTGAATGTTGTGATATTAAGCCATAATTAACATAAGTTTACCAAGTCGTTAATACTATTTTGGGAAAAGAGACTTCTATTTTTACAATTAAAGAGAGTATATGAAGTGTCTTTTGTTTTTCTTTTTTTGTTATCAAAGTTTTTTTTCTCAATCCATATTGAGAGGGAAAATAATTGATGGTGAAAAAAATATAATAGGTGTTATCATAGTAAATCAATCAACAAAAGAAAGTACAACTACCGATGAAAAAGGCGAATTTACAATTAAAGCAACTTCAAAAGATGTTTTGACTATCGCATCTCCTACGATTGAAGGAATTGAAATAGTGTTAAATGACAATTCGTTTAGACAGAATCCTTTAAAAATTCAGGTAGTTTTAAAAGCAAGATTACTTGAAGAAGTCGTTGTTAGGAACATAAATGCAAAGTCATTAGGTATTATTCAGAAAAATGTGAAAGAATATACACCAGCTGAAAGGAAACTCTACACCGCAACGGGAGGTGGTAATTTATATGGGTTAAATACTTCTGTGTCACTAGATGGTATTTTAAATCAAATATCGGGACGAACTGCAATGCTAAAAAAAGAACTTAAAGTTGAGGGCTACGAGACAAATAATAAAAAGCTTTCTGATTTGTTTCCTGATCAATTTTATATTGAAACGCTCAAACTCTCTAAAGAAAATGTTGATGGGTTTGTAGTTTTTGCTTCAGAAAATGATGTGATAATTGATGCTTTAAAAGAAAAAAATGTAAGTCGACTTAAATTTAAACTCATTGAATTAGCAATTGTTTATAAAGAACAAATGAAGTTGAAATAAATTGTATTTTTGAAATATGAGAAAGAGTTACTTGTTTTTGATAGCATTGCTAGTGTTTTTTTGTTCGTTTTCAATGCACAAATTCTATGTGTCTATTTATCAGATAAAATTTGTTCCAGAAAAGAAGGCGCTCCATATTACCTCCCGAATTTTTATGGACGATTTGAATGCTGTTTTGTCTAAAAAGTATAATCAAAAGGTAAGAATAGGAGATAAAGAAGAATCTCAAAAAGATATTGAATTGATGAAGAAGTATATTTTGGAAAGATTCATTATAAAAGTGAATGGTAAGCCTGCAACCATAAATTATTTGAGTAATGAAAAAGAGAGCAATGTGTTAATTTGTTATTATAAAGTGGTAGGAATAAGTAAAATAAAGGAAATTGAAATTGAAAATACTTCACTTTTTGAAATAGATGAGACACAACAAAATATTATCCAAACGACTATTTATAATAAAAAGCAAGATTTATTGCTTTCTGCTGAAAATGTAAAAGGTTTGTTAAAAAATTAACTAAACGCTAATTTCTCTGAAAAATAAGTATTTTTATAGCTTGCAAATTGTAAGGTATGAGAAAAAATAATATGATTTCATTTTGTTTGTTATTGTTTATGATAACAGTTTCTTCGGCACAACAAACAAATCAAGAAAATACTAAAGCAAAACAATCAGGGCATACAGATAACAGTAAGTTTCGTCAAATGTATGATTTATTAGCAACTCCTAATACATATCGTACAGCTTCTGGTGCGCCTGGTCCAGATTATTATCAACAACAAGCAGATTATAAAATGGATTTGGTTCTTGATGATAAAAATGCTCGTTTGTCTGGAGTTGAAACAATTACTTATACAAATAACGCTAAGGAATCTTTGGATTATTTGTGGGTACAATTAGATCAAAATTTGTTTGCAAAAAATTCTAAAACACCACTCATTAGAGATGAAAAAATAGATGTTTCTATCAGTGCAAGAGGCTTTTCTAGAAAATATATTGAAGAAAAATTTGAAGGCGGATTTAAGATTGAATATGTAAAGGATGTAAAAGGACTGCCTATTTCTTATACGATCAATCAAACAATGATGCGTATAAACTTAGATAAACCATTAGCACACGGACAAAAATTTGTGATGTCTATTAAGTGGTCATATAATATTGGTAATTATATGGTAGATGGAGGGCGTTCTGGATACGAACAATTTTCAGACGGGAATAGGTTGTATGTTTTAGCTCAGTTTTATCCTCGAATGGCAGTATATAATGATGTAGAAGGCTGGCAGAATATGCAGTTTTGGGGGCAAGGAGAGTTCGCACTACCTTTTGGGAATTTTGAAGTAAATATTACGGTTCCTGCCGACCATATTATGGAAGCAACGGGAGAATTACAAAATAGAGCAGAAGTACTCACAGCAGCTCAATTAGCTAGATATGCAAAAGCCACACAAACATATGATAATCCTGTAGTGATTGTGACTCAAAGCGAAGCTGAAGTAGCCGAAAAAGGATTCTCTAAAGCAACAAAAACGTGGAAGTTTAAAGCGACAAATGTTCGTGATTTTGGGATTTCTACATCTAGAAAATTCATTTTAGATGCAATGGCTGTAAAACTGGGAGGAAAAACGGTTATGGCAACTTCTATATATCCTAAAGAAGGAAATCCGTTATGGGAAAAATTTTCTACACGTGCTGTTGCACATACTTTAAAAAGTTATTCTAGTCACACCTTTGATTACCCATATCCTAAGGCTGTTTCTGTAAATGCACAAGATCAAGGAATGGAATACCCTATGATTTGTTGGAATTACGGTCGTCCAGATGAAAAAGGACAATATTCAGACGAAGTAAAATACGGAATGTTAGGTGTGATTATTCATGAAGTAGGACATAATTTCTTTCCTATGATTGTTAATTCTGACGAGCGTCAGTGGACTTGGATGGATGAAGGATTAAATACTTTTCTTCAATACTTAGCAGAAACAGAGTGGACAGAATCTAAATTTCCTTCTCGCAGAGGTCCTGCTAAATTGATTGTTCCTTATATGAGTGGTGATCAGAAAAATTTAGAGCCTATAATGTCGAATTCGGAGGTAATTAAGCAGTTTGGAAACAATGCTTACGGTAAACCAGCTACGGCACTAAATATTTTGCGTGAAACTGTAATGGGACGAGAATTATTTGATTATGCTTTTAAAACTTATACTAATCGTTGGAAATTCAAGCATCCTACGCCCGATGATTTTTTTAGAACAATGGAAGATGCCTCAGCGGTAGATTTAGATTGGTTCTGGAGAGGTTGGTTTTTTACAACAGATTATAATGATATAAGTATAAAAGAAGTGAAGCAGTTTTTTGTTTCAAACGAGCAGCCGTCTAATTATGTTGCAGAAGAAGTAAATCGTAGAAATCGTTTTCGTGCTAGTGGACCTCAAGTGTATATGGTCTCGAATTTGAGTGCTGATTTTAAAGCAGAAATGAATAAGCCTTTTGAGATTAAAGAAGTAAAGAATCTTGATGAATATGTAAATGCTAATTTTACAGCAGATGAAAAAGCGAAATTAGATGCGCCTAAATATTTTTATCAAGTGACTTTTAACAAGCCAGGCGGATTAGTAATGCCAATAATTGTAGAACTCACATTTGAGGATGGTACAACTGAAAAGCAAACTTTTCCTGCTCAAATTTGGCAAAAAAATGAAAATGAAGTGTCTAGGACATTTGCAACAAAACAAATTGTCAAAAAAATTCAAGTTGACCCTAAAGAAGAAACAGCTGATATTGATACAACAAATAATGTTTGGCCAACTGAAACTATAAAATCAAAATTTGAATAAGAAGTTGTAACTTTGCAGAGCAAAAGAATAGAATTATGTTTGGTATAGGCGGGGGTGAATTAATCCTTATCATTTTTATAGCGTTGATGTTGTTTGGATCAGAAAAAATTCCTGATGTAGCACGTACGTTGGGTAAGATTATGGCGCAAGTAAAAAACGCTACTAATGACATTAAGTCGGAAATACATAAAAGCGCTAAGGAGAATGAAATTGATGTTAATTCATTAACTGAAGGATTTACAAAAGAAGTTGACGATCTCAAACAAGGAATGAACAAGATGGTTTCTGATGGAGAGTCGTCTGTAAATCCATTAGATATTTCTAAAGAAATAAATGAAGTAAAAGAAAATTTTGAAGATTTAACAGGTCCAATAAAACGTCAATTATAATTTTGGAAAAAATAATTCAGCTTGACAAACAGCTTCTTGTGTTTTTAAATAGTTTAGGTAGTGAACAATACGATTCGTTTTGGCTATTTATCACAAAACAATTCAATCTAACACCTTTTTTTGTAATTGTATTATTTTTGGTGTACAAAAAATTAGCTAACTGGAAACAATTTCTTTTGGTTATAATTTCAATAGCTTTATTAATTGCGGTGACGGATCAGTTTACAGAATTAATAAAGAGTATAGTACAAAGATTACGACCATGCAACGACCCTGAAATAAAAGATATTATTAGAGTGGTGAAAAGTAGCGATACCTTTAGTTTTTTTTCAGGACACTCGGCAAATTCGATGGCAAGTACTGTTTTTGTTTTTCTTTTAATCAAGCGATATTATAAATACGCATTTTTACTTTTCTTATTTCCGCTAATTTTTGCCTACAGCCGAATCTACTTAGGATTACATTTTCCAATAGATATCTTAACAGGCTATACTGTGGGTGCGATATTAGGATTTACTTTTTATAGAATTTATTTAGTTGTACTAGAAAAGTGTTTTTTTAAAGAAAACTTTAATTTTTAATTATTGTTGAATCAATAACTTTTCCTTTTTCATAGACGTTAATTCTTGTTAATTTTTTATTTGAGTCATAGTGATACCATTTTCCAAAATAGTACCAATGAACCAGATTATCTTCTAATTCACTTTTAGTTTGTCCTTTCTTCATTAATTTGCCATCAGGATAATAGTAGCGAACAAAACAAACATTGTTCTTATATTTTTCTTTTTTCTCAATTTTGTTATCTAGGTAATATCTCCAAGTCTTAGTTTCAATATTGTTTTTGTAAAATCCAACTACCTTGTATGTTTTAGTGCCAATAGTATCTATTTGAACCCATTTGCCTTCTTTTTTCTTGTTAATTCGCTGGTTTATTTTTTCACTGCAACTCAAGATTAACAGCAGTCCTAAAATAGCAATAAGGATGAAAGGATATTTTTTCATTACAAATGTATTTTATAAAACTCTACTTACGGTTAATCCATCACGAATAGGGAGTAAAACAGTCTCTACTCTTGGATCTTCTTTTAAGAGAGTGTTGTATTCTAAAAGAATTTTAGTGCTTTTATCATTGGCTTTGATTTCTTCAAGCACCTTTCCGCTCCATAAAACATTATCTGATAAAATAATACCACCTTTATTCATCAAAGGCACGATTTGGTGAAAATAATTGATGTAATTTTCTTTGTCGGCATCTATAAAAACCAAATCAAATTTTTTGTTAAGTGTTGGGATAATATCTAGAGCATTTCCAAGATGTTGTTTAATTTGGGTTGACCAATTAGATTGATCAAAATATTTTTTCTGAAAATCAACTAACTCTTCGTTGTTGTCTATGGTGTCTAATTCACCGCCATCTACTAACCCTTCGGCTAGGCACAAAGCTGCATATCCAGTGTAGGTTCCAATTTCAAGAATATTTTTAGGGCGAATTAATTTGGATAACATACTTAGTACTCTTCCTTGAAAATGTCCGCTTAACATCCTTGGTTGGAGTATTTTTTGATGAGTCTCTTTATTTAGTCTTGCTAATAATTCGGGTTCGTTCTCACTATGTTGCGCTACATAGTTTTCTAATTCTTCTGAGATGAAATGCATATAATTTTAAATAATAATTGAATGATAGCTGAGGCACTCGAAGCTACCGTATAATTTTAAATAATAATTGAATGGTAGCTGAGCCACTCGAAGCTACCAAATGTAAAATTACAAATAATCAATACAATAAAAAAAGGCGGAAGTATTTTACTTTTCCACCTTTTTAGTTGCTAACCAAAAAACTATTTAATTATATTCTCTATTATTTTTTGCGTGGGAAGTATGGCTTTAGAATATTCTATTGTAGGGCCTGCTACCCAAACGGTCTTGTATGTTGCTTCTGTAGCTGCTTTTGTAACAGCATTATTTCCAATCATAAAGCGAATGAGCTTTGCCCATTTTTTGAAACGCTTATTGTTATTCAAAAATCGTTCTAGCCAATTTAATTTTGTCCCAATTTTTTGGACATACGGAGTGTTTATAACGGTGCAAGGAGTTCCCGAAATTTTCTCGGTCATTACAATGTCTTTTGCCCCATAATCTACACAAGCTTGTTTGTATTCTTGTGAAACATTAGCTTCTGTGGAAGGGATAAATGGTGATCCCACCGAAACACCTATTGCTCCATAGCTTAACATTTTATCCAAATCAGCTTTACACCCTACACCTCCAGCGGATATGATAGGGAGTGTAGTGTTTTCGTTAAGTTGTTTGATTAAAGTTTCGGGGTCGATATTGCCACGATGTCCTCCAGCTTCATTGTTTACAGCAATAATTGCATCAGCTTTTAGACTTTCTACTTTTTTAGCAAATCCTAAATCGGTTACATCACAAAAAACTTTAATTCCAACCTTATTAGCTTCTTTTATAGTTTCTTCTGGACTCCCTAATGAAGTGATGATGAAATCCACTTTCTCCTCACATAAAACCTGAAGTTGATCTTTATATTTTATGTTCGATTTGTTGACAATCAAATTAAAGCCGAAACTCCCGCCTTCTACTTTAGCAGATTTTAATTCTTTAATAGCCGCACGAAGTTCATCTAAAGTTCTGTAATTAAGAGCGGGAATACAACCTGCAACACCAGCTTTCATACCTTCAATTACCATAGCGGTGTTAGAAACTAAAAACATAGGTGCCATTATTAATGGGTGTTTGATATCTAATATTTCGGTTAATGTTGGTTTGTTCATTTTATGTCATCTTTTTTCAAAGATACAAAAAAATAATATGCTTGCATATAAAAATAATTTGAAATTTGGAATTTGATTTTTGCTATTTCAATTGTTTATCTTTGTGCAATGCAAACGGAAAAGAAAGATATTAGAGCTTTAACCAAAGAACAACTTAGAGATTTTTTTGTTCAAAACGGAGATAAAGCATTTCGAGGAAATCAAGTATATGAGTGGTTGTGGCAAAAACGCGCCCACACTTTTGAAGATATGACTAATATTTCAAAGGAAACAAGAAATATGCTTGAATCCAACTTTGTGATTAATCATATTAAAGTAGATACAATGCAGCGAAGTAGTGATGGTACAGTTAAAAATGCTGTTCGATTGCACGATGATTTAGTGGTAGAATCAGTTTTAATTCCAACAGAAACGAGAACTACAGCTTGTGTTTCGAGTCAAGTGGGATGTAGTTTGGATTGTAACTTTTGCGCAACAGCTAGATTGAAGCGAATGCGTAATTTGAACCCGGATGAGATTTATGATCAAGTAGCTGCCATTGACTCTGAGAGTAGATTGTATTACAATCGCCCACTCTCGAATATTGTTTTTATGGGTATGGGTGAACCTTTGATGAATTATCCTAATGTGATGAAAGCAATAGATAAAATTACCTCGCCTGAAGGTTTAGGAATGTCACCAAAGCGAATCACAGTTTCTACTTCAGGAGTTTCAAAAATGATTAAGAAAATGGCTGATGATGATGTTAAGTTCAAGTTGGCAGTCTCTCTCCATTCAGCTATCGAAGAAACTAGAAACCAAATAATGCCATTTACAAAAAATTTTCCATTGCCTGAATTAAGAGAAGCACTTGAATATTGGTACAAAAAGACCAAAAGCAAAGTCACTTATGAATATGTGGTTTGGAAGGGAATAAATGATGATAAAAAATCTATAGATGCCTTGGTGAAGTTCTGTAAATATGTTCCTTGTAAGGTTAATATTATAGAATATAACCCTATTGATGACGGTGAATTTCAACAAGCAAATCCATTAGTTATTGAAGATTATATAAAAGCATTAGAAAATAATGGGATTGTAGCGAAAGTTAGACGCAGTAGAGGGAAGGATATAGATGCAGCTTGTGGACAGTTAGCTAATAAAGAGATATAAAAAAACCTGGTTTGTAAAAACCAGGTTTAAAAAAAAAACAACTAAAAAACTATCTGCCGATATTTATCTGAACAGATATTCCGTCTTTTGTGAAAATAGCGATATTATCACAAGTGCCATCACCAAAATCAAGTGAAGCATTATGTCTTCCTCTTACGTAAGTTATTGTTCCTTGACTCAAAATAGATGTAGTTGGGCTAAAACAACTCATTTTTAATAAAATAGGAGATGTTATTGTAGCGGTTTGAGTGGTTGTATTAGGAAAGGTGGTTGTCCAACTTCCTGTTACTTGATGTACGTCATCAGTAATTGAACTAGTACCGTATCCAGTTATGAATTCTCTTACTCTCTGACCAGTTCTTGTTAATACACGTCCGTCAGATAGTGTGATTGTAATATTTATGTCAACCGTTACTTTAGGGTGAGCAGGTGTTCCAACCATAGTGCGGGTATAAGTTTTTGTTCCGTTAACTTTAATATTGTTGTGATAAAAGTTGTCAAAGGTAACTGTCCAGTTGTTAACTGGCAAATTATAATTAAAAGTAATAATAATTTTTCCTTTTACAGTATTACCGTTTCCTAACGCGCATCCAGTAGTGCCAAAATCAATTGTTTTAGTAACTAATTGTCCAGCTGTAGGAGTAGTTCCAAACGCAGGTACTCTAGTTACAGTTGCACAAGGGGGAGCAAAAGGACTTTGTTCAATAGATGATTTGTAATCAACAGTATTAGCATCAACGTTATTTACTTGGTTTTCTGAAATTCCAGTTACATCGTCTGAAACGACATCTGCTTTAGAGTTAATTCCAGCTTCTTCCGCAGTAATTGTTGTTTTGTCAACATCATTGTTGTCTTTTGAACAGCTAATAGCCATTATCGAAAAAACAGCCGATAAAATTAAAATTCGTGTTTTCATAATTTAAGTTTTTTGCGATTTATGGTTTAGACTTCTTAAAGATAAAAAGGTTTAATGAATAATCAAAATTTTAACATTTTTTATTTTTCTCAACTTTTGTTTTATCTTTGAAAAGCAAAAATGGATATAGCCTCTATTATAAAAAAACCAATTCAAGACGAGATGGAACTTTTTGAAAAAAAGTTTCACAACTCTATGTCTTCTAAAGTTGCCCTTCTAAATCGTATAACTTATTACATTGTGAACCGCAAAGGTAAGCAAATGAGACCAATGTTTGTCTTTTTAACAGCAAAAATGATTGCAGAAGGTCAAATTTTTGAAAGAACCTATCGTGGGGCACTAGTCATTGAGCTGATTCACACTGCAACTTTAGTGCATGACGATGTCGTAGATGATAGTAATAAGCGAAGAGGTTTTTTTTCTATTAATGCGCTTTGGAAAAATAAAATCGCAGTTTTAGTAGGAGATTACTTGCTATCAAAAGGGTTGTTGCTTTCTATTGATAATGGTGATTTCGATTTGCTTAAAATTATTTCTGTAGCGGTTAGAGAAATGAGTGAAGGAGAATTATTACAAATCGAAAAAGCAAGAAAACTTGATATTACAGAAGATGTATATTATGAGATAATTCGTCAAAAGACTGCAACTTTGATAGCAGCTTGTTGTTCATTAGGTGCTTGCTCTGTTAAACCAGACGATAATGAGTTAGTTGAAAGAATGAGAAAGTTTGGAGAGCTAATAGGTATGGCATTTCAAATAAAAGACGATTTGTTTGATTATACTGATGAAGCAATTGGGAAACCAACAGGTATAGATATTAAAGAACAAAAAATGACACTACCTCTTATATATGTGTTGAACAATTGTTCTAAAACGGAAAAAAATTGGCTAATAAATTCTGTCAAAAATCATAACAAGGATAAAAAAAGAGTTAAAGAAGTGATTGCTTTTGTTAAAAATAATGGCGGATTAACCTATGCTGAAAACAAAATGCTCGAATTCAAAAAACAAGCTCTTGAATTAATTCAAAATTTCCCTCACTCTCCATATAAAGAATCACTAGAACTAATGGTGAATTATGTTGTAGATAGAAAAAAATAAATTTTTTTATCACTCATACAACCTTTTTGTTTTTTCTCTCGTCTATATATTTAGAAGCGCTTCTAAAGCACAGAGTTTAAGATTTTTTATGAAAGTAATCAATTTACATCAAGAAGAACAAAAAATAATTGAGCAAGCTATTTTAAATAATAGACAGGCTCAACATAAAATATATAGCAAATATTCGTCAAAAATGTTGAGTGTTTGTAGACAATATATAAAAGATGTCCAGTTAGCAGAGGATGTAATGATTACTGCTTTTTTTAAAGTTTTTGTTAATTTAAAAAAGTTTGAAAATAAAGGCAGCTTTGAAGGGTGGATTAGACGAATAATGATTAATGAATGTATTTCTTATTTGCGTGTTCAAAAAGAAGTAAAATTTATTGAAGACCATAATCCAATCGAAGAAACCTCAAATAATATTGAAAGTCAATTTTCAGTTGAAGATATTCAGCATTTGATCGATGCATTGCCTAATGGATATAAAATGGTTTTTAACTTATATGTCATCGAAGGATATAAACATCAAGAAATAGCTGAAATGCTTAACATTAGTGAAGGGACTTCTAAATCACAACTATCACACGCTCGCAATATTTTGCAAAACCAAATCACAAGATCTAAAAATTATAGCAATGGAACAGAATAAGTTTGATGATAAAGTAAAGGAGCAATTTAATTCAAGGGAAATTGAACCTACAGAAAAAGCTTGGGACAGATTAGATGCTATGCTGTCTAGTGTAGAAACAATTAATGAAAAACCAAAAAAATCATTTGTTTGGATTTTAAGTAGAATAGCAGCTGTGCTGTTACTGATGTTAGGTTTAGGAATATGGTATTTTAATGTAACTGAACAAAATTCTATAAACAACATTGATGGGCAAAACAGGATTGTGGTAGATAAAACGAATTTATCACTTCCGAAAATTGATGCAAATAAAGAAAGTATTTCATCAAGTATTGTAGTTCATAATGAAGTGAATTCTGAAAAGAAAAGTATGAATACAGTCAACAGAAAAAAATATGCACAAATACAAATTAGTCAGAATCAAGTTTTAAAAAACAATGATGAACAAAAAGGCGAAATGAGTGTTCAAAATGAGCTGGTTGTGGTAAATGAAGTAAAAAATGAAGTGCCTGAAAAAATAGAATTTGTTAAACCAAAATTAAAAATTGACCCTAACATTCTTTTAGAACAAGTGGGAGATGAACAGAGTATAAAAAGAAAATCAAAATTAATGAATTTATTAAAAAAGAAATATGAAAATGTAAAAGTCGCAATTGAAAATAGAAATATAGAAGAAGAAGCTAAATAATTAAAAATTAATCATCAATAATCAATCAAAAAAAGAATAGTTATGTTTAGAGTTATCATTTATGTAATTGTATTTACAGTTAGTTTTATTACTAAATTTTATGGACAAGAGAGTTTTGAGAAAAGAGCCCAACAAATTGCAGTTCAAATAGAAAAAATTACTGAGGAAGAAAAGGGTACATTAAAAGAATTTGTCGCTCAGGTTGAGGACGATTTTAAGAAAGGGAAAATTACAAGGGAAGAGGCTGAGCAAAAGAAAGCGAAACTTGCAGAAGAAACAGCTACTAGAATTGAAAAAAGACTGGCATTTCAGGAGGCTAAAGTGACTGAGTTAATAAAAGATAAAGTTGAAGGAAGAATTGAAAAGACAGATACAGTTGAAAATAAATGGACTATAAAGTTTAAAAATTCTAAGAAAAAAATGTCTGTTACAGAAAAAAGAACAACAAGTCAGCCAGTATTTGCTATGGGAATTAATAATGTGGTGACTAACGGTTCGGTGGCTAATTCAGATTTTCGTTATTGGGGTTCTCATTTTTATGAAATTGGATTAACTTTTAATACTAGAATTTTGAAAAATGATAATGCCCTTCATTTTAAATACGGTCTTTCATTACAGTATAACAATCTTAGAGCAACAAATAATAGGCTTTTTGTAGAAAATGAAGGAAAGACAAATTTAGAAAATTCAAATATTTCTTTAAAGGATTCAAGATTTAGAACTCATAATTTAGTAATGCCCTTATATTTAGAATTTGACCTTTCTAAAAAAGGAAATGTTAAGGATCATGGAAAGACTCATTTTATGGTGCATCAGGGTTTTCGATTTGGTTTAGGTGGCTTTGTAGGAGCAAAATTAGGAGCAAAGCAAGTTTTAGAGTATGACGATGTTAATGGAAATTCTGTTGAAACGGAAGCTAGAGGAGGGTTTAATACGAATGATTTTGTTTATGGATTAGGAACTTATATAGGTTATAAGGATACAAGTTTGTTTTTAAAATATGATTTGAATCCAGTATTTAAAAATAATTCGGTTACTCAAAATAATATTTCTTTAGGAGTGAGGTTTGACATCAATTAGAGTATATAAGTTGGTAGTAATTTTATGACAAAAGACTCCTTTTTAATTTAACTCCTAACTACAATTTGATAAAATAAAATAAAAATGGTCTGAATTTATGTAAAAGTGTTTTTGATTTAGGAAACACAGATATACTAAAACATCATAAATAACAAACGCCTCTATTCTCTTTTTAAGGAGTTTAGAGGCGTTTTAAGATTTATTTTTGTAAATTATTCTTTTGGTTTTTGAGGTTGAAATAACTTGTGTAAAATAGTTTAGTTTGTTAGTGTTACGTTGTTGAATGGGTGTTTTTTTTTGTAAATTTAGCGCCCAATTATAAATCAAACAACCCAAATGAAATCTAAATTAAAACTTATTTTACTATTCTTTATAGGAATAGTAAATGCTCAAAAATCCAAAGGAATTTACGGTGAAACCAACTGGTTTGCTGGTTGGACTAATTTTAAACCAAAAGCTATTGAGTACAATGAAACCACACAAATTTTGACAGGTGAGATTAAGGAAAATATGACTTTGACCAAAAAGAATACATATCTTCTTATGGGGACTGTTTATATTGCTAATAAAGCTACGCTTACAATTGAACCAGGAACGGTGATAAGGGGAGATTTTAATTCAAATGGGACATTAGTTATTGTAAAAGGTTCGAAAATAAAAGCGGAAGGAACCATTGCTAGTCCAATTGTTTTTACATCTAATAAACCGAGTTCTGAAAGAAAAGCTGGAGACTGGGGTGGTGTGATTATTTATGGAGATGCTCCTGTTAACAGGATAGGAGGTGTAATTGCGTCTATTTATGATTCTAATCGAGCGTTTAATCAATTTGGAGGGACAAATGAAAACGATGATTCCGGAATAATGAAATATGTTCGAATCGAATTTGCAGGAAAGAAAATCGATCAAAAAACGATGCTTAATGGTTTGACATTAGGAGCTGTAGGAAGTAAAACTAAAATTGAAAATGTACAAGTTAGTTTTGCAAAAGATGATGCGATTGAAATGATAGGTGGAAATATTGAGCTTAATAACATTGTTTCTTTTAATAATGCTGATGATGATTTTGATTTTTCAATAGGTTCCCAAGCTACAGTAAATAATTCAATAGCGATACGAAGTCCATTTATTTCTGATAATACTCGTTCAAGATGTTTTGAAATTGATTCATATGACAAAGTTGAAAACTATGATCCTTCAAAGAAAAAGACAGTAGTGAGGTTAAATAATGTTACTATGGTTAGTAATGAGATTAATGATCAGGGTTTAGTAAAAGAGGCAATTTCATTAAAATCAGATTCTTTTTTAGAAATGAATAATTGTGTTGTTACTGGCTTTGCAAGTTTTATAGCTTTAGATGAGAAATATTTGAATGTAGCTAATGCTAAACAAATCAAAATCAAAGATTGTCTTGTAGATAATTGCAAATCAATTTTTACTAATGAGGAATTAATCGAAGCTCCAGAAGTTAATGAAATGTTTTTAAAGAGTAATTCAATTAGCATATCTAAAATAGGTGTAGAAAGTTTTTTTATTAGTAATGATATTAAGAAGAATCCAGATTTTAGATTAGCAAAGAAGTAATTTGTCAGAAAAAAATGAACCGCTTTTTAACAGAAAGCGGTTTTCTGTTTTATAACATTACATTTAATGTTTGTATATTTGACCCATTCGCAAGATGATATCCAAGAGTACCATAGAGACAGTTTTTGAAACCGCCCGAGTAGAGGAGGTGATTGGTGATTTTGTGCAGTTAAAAAGAGCAGGCACAAATTTGAAAGGATTGAGCCCTTTTTCTAATGAAAAGTCGCCTTCGTTTATGGTGTCCCCTGTTAAACAGATTTGGAAAGATTTTAGTTCAGGTAAAGGAGGAAATGCCGTTACTTTTTTAATGGAACATGAGCATTTTTCGTACCCTGAAGCTATTAAGTATTTAGCCAGAAAATATAATATTGAAATTGAAGAGACTGAACAATCTACAGAAGATATTGTAGAAGCAAATGAAAAAGAAAGTATGTATCTCGTTTCTGAATTTGCTCAAAAATATTTTCATAATGCAATGCTAAATACAGATGAAGGTCAGGCGATTGGTTTGTCTTATTTTAAGGAAAGAGGATTTACTAGTGATACTATAAAAAAATTCGGATTAGGTTTTTCACCTGAAGGTTGGGACGTTTTTACAAAAGAGGCTTTAGGACAGGGATTTAAACTGGAATATCTTGAAAAAACAGGACTTACTATACCTAGAGAAGATGGTCGTCATTTTGATCGTTTTAAAGGAAGGGTAATGTTTCCTATTCATAGTATGTCTGGTCGTGTTTTGGGATTTGGAGGAAGGATTTTGACTAACGATAAAAAGGTAGCCAAGTATGTTAATTCTCCAGAAAGTGAAATTTATCACAAATCAAAAGTTCTTTATGGGATATTTTATGCTAAACAAGCCATTGCAAAGCAAGATAACTGTTTTCTGTGTGAAGGATATACAGATGTAATTCAGCTTCATCAAGCTGGAATTGAAAATGTGGTAGCGTCATCAGGTACAGCTTTAACACCAGATCAAATTAGGTTAGTAAATCGACTGACAAAAAATATAACAGTGCTTTTTGATGGTGATGCTGCTGGATTAAGAGCTTCCATTCGAGGTATTGATTTGATTTTAGAGGAAGGGATGAATGTAAAAGTATGTACTTTTCCCGAAGGAGAAGATCCAGATAGTTTTGCAAAAAAGACACCTCATGATGATTTGTTGAAATATCTAGCTGAAAATGCAATGGATTTCATTCAGTTTAAAGCTTCAATACTAATGAAAGAAGCGAAGAATGATCCAATAAAAAAAGCAGATTTAATTCGGGATATGGTAGTTAGTATTTCTAAAATTCCTGATCGTATTAAGCGTGAAATATATATTCAAGAGTGTTCTCGAATTATGGATATTTCTGAAGATGTTTTGTTTAATACGCTAGCACAATTAGTTCAAAAAGACATTCAGGAAGCTGGAAAACAACTTAAACAAGAGCAAAAAGCTTTTGAGGTTCATAAAAATGAAGATAGTGCCGTAAAAGTTAAGATAGACGTTCAAGATGAGTTGGAACGTAAATTGATAGAAATTTTACTTTTATATGGAAATATAGAAGAAGAATTTACTGATTTTGTTTGGCGTGCTACCGAAGACGGAGAATTGAAGGAATCTAAAGAGTTAGTTAAAGCTAAGGTTTATCAAAGAATTTATTTGAGTCTTCAAGAAGATGAAGTAGAGTTGACTAATCCTGTCTTTAAAGCTATTTATAATAATCTGATTGATTATTTTAATCAAAATGACAAATTCGAGTTTGAACAGTATTTAATGCAGCTTTCGCCTGAATTAGCTCAAGAAGTGACAACTATTTTGATGAATGAAGAAAATATGGTTTTACATAATTGGGAAGCTCAACAAATCTATGTAAAACAAAAAAATGAAACAATTAGTCAGTATGTTACAGAAACCATTCTTACACTTAGATGGTATTTAGTTAATAAAATAATTGATGAAATAAAAACAGCCGTTCAAAATGAAACGGCTGGAGATAATTCTGAAAATCTATCAATGGTAATCGATTACTCTAAGCTTGTACTTAATTTCTCTGAGAAGTTAGGTAGAGTAATGTCTAGGTATAATTAGACTATTTCTAATGTTTTGGCTTTATTAACTAAATCTACTAGATTAGTAACATTTAATTTTGCTAATAACCTTAATTTATAGGTGCTAATTGTTTTCTCGTTAAGATTTAAGGCTTCAGCTACTTCTTTATTTTTCTTTCCGTTAGAAAGATAGCGTAATACTTCAACTTCTCTTGTAGATAATTTTCTATATAATCTTTCTGATTTAGATTGTTTAGATATAAGAGCCATATTCTTTTTTACGGTCTCGCTAAAAATAACTGCGCCCCGATTCACTTTTATAATTGTGGATGCTAAAGTTTCTAATTTTTCATTTTTTTGTATAAAAGAAGACACACCTGCTTTGATTGCATTTGGAGCATAAACTTGCTCGTTCAAATTAGAGAAAAGAATGATTTTTAATTTTGGATTTCGTTTCAATAATTCTTTAATGAGATTAATGCTAGAAAGGCCTTCAAGTTCTAAATCCATTACTAAAACATCAACATCTTTTTGTTTTAATAATTCATCTACCATTTCAAAGTTATCTACTATTCCTACCAAGGAAATATCCGTGTGTTCTTTGAAAAATGATTTTATGCCATAGTGCACGACCGGATGATTATCCGCTAAACCTATCTTTACCATATTCCGATAATTTATACTTCTGTAAGTACAAATTTACAATAAAATTTATAATATACTGATAATCAAAAGGTAATTATTTTAAATTTTTAGGGATATTACAAACGGGAATTGGATTCATTTTATGCTGGTTTATTGTATTGAGCCTTTTGTATATTTCAAAAACTTGCTTTTCTCTGCCTTCAAAATCTTCTGCTGATTTTCCTTTTTCAAGCTCATCCATAGCCCACTCTAATTCTTCATAGCTAGCGCCTAGTTGATCTTCGTCGCTTCTATCATCCCCGAAGAGACCATCTGTAGGTTTAGCAATTAAAATAGAATCGGGAACATTCAGATATTTAGCTAAGGCACGAACATCGGTTTTTAATAAGTCTGCAATAGGGCTAATATCAACTCCTCCATCTCCATATTTTGTAAAAAAACCAACACCAAAATCTTCAACTTTATTTCCAGTTCCAGCTACTAATAATCCATTTATTCCAGCTAAATAATATAGACTGGTCATTCGTAAACGAGCACGAGTATTCGCAAGCGAAAGATTTAGTTTTGCTTCATTTTCGCAAGTAGGGACTTCTTTTCTAAAGCTTTCAAAAACTGGGGTCAAATCGACTCTAGTGTCTGTTACATTTGGAAATCTGTTTTTTAATTGAGCAATATGTTCTTGCGCTCTATTAACGTGACTCTGTGCTTGATGAATAGGCATCTCGACACATAAAGTGGTTAAGCCAGTTTGTGCGCACAAAGTAGATGTTAGTGCAGAATCTATTCCGCCAGATATACCTACAACAAAACCGTTTACTTTTGCATTTTCAGCATATGTTTTTAACCAGTTTACTATGTATTCATTTACTTTTTCAACATTAATAGTGCTAATTTTTTGCATAACGATAAAGAGTTTTAAAAACCAATGTATATTTGCAAAAATAATAAATTTAACAAGAATCCGTTTTTCAATAACATTCAATTTAATTTACTCGTAAATGAAAAAATATATATTATTTTTTTTGATTGCTTTTAGTGTTCTTTCTTGTAAAAAGAAAAATGACAAAGTCCAGGAAAAAGCAGAAGAAATTCCATTGACAATAACTGTTCATCGTTACGATAAGATTTTCTTTCAAACAGCTCCTAAAGATTTTGATTTGTTAAAAGCAAAATATCCTGAATTTTTTCCTCCTGGAATTGATGAAGCAGAATTAAGGGGAAGATTGACTAATCCATTATGGTTACAGTTGTATGAAGAAGTAGAAAAGAGATATGGAGATTTTGATAAAGAGAAAGCACAATTAGAAAGTGTTTTTAAGTATATGAAGTATTATTATCCAAAGTTTATATCACCAAAAGTTTTTACGGTGATTAATAATATGGACACAAATGCTAAAGTTTTATATAATTCTCAAAAAAATGGAATGACAATTTCTTTAGAAATGTATTTAGGAAAAAATCATAAGTTTTATGAGTTTCCTAATTATGTTAAGCAAACTTTTGAACCATCTCAAATGATGCCTGATGTAGTGGAGAGTTTGTCTTATGATGCTATAAAGCTTCCTACAGATAGAGAGTTTCTATCTCAAATTATTTATATAGGAAAGCAATTGTATTTTAAAGATATAATGCTACCTGAATTTTCAGATGAAGATAAAATCTGTTACACTCCGGATCAGTTAAAATGGTGTGAAGATAATGATGTTGAGGTATGGCATTATTTTATGGAAGAAAGAATATTGTATAATACAAATCCTAAAATGATTGAGCGATTTTTAGCTCCTGCTCCTTTTTCGAAATTTGGATTGGATAACGATAGTGATACTCCAGGAAGAATAGGAGCGTGGATAGGTTGGCAAATCGTAAGATCTTTTATGGAAAACAATAGTGTTTCTCCACAACAGATGTTTATGATGGATGGCAAAGAAATTTTTCAAAAATCTAAGTACAAGCCAGTTAAAGATTAGTTGCTAGTGAATAGTAATTAGTAAAAATTTTATTTAATGTTTAATGAGAATTTTAATTCGATTTTAGTGAAACGAATTCTAAATTCTAATCCCAAAGTTTCGGGACAAAATTCTAAATTTAATAATGTCAATAGTAAAAACCTCAGATATCAATTTCAAGATTTCTCTTGATGAAAATCACGTCCCAGAAAAACTAAATTGGACAGCTCAAGATGGCGGTGTAGATAATGAAGAAGCCAAAGCAATAATGCTAAATATCTGGGATAGTAATAATAAAGAAACGATGCGTATCGATTTATGGACAAAAGATATGCCTGTAGATGAAATGAAAATTTTCTTCCATCAAACCCTCGTGGCTATGGCAGATACTTATAATAGAGCTACAGGAGATGAGCGTATGACAGATACAATGAAAGATTTTTGTGACTATTTTGCCGAAAAATTAGAATTGAAAAAATAAAAAAAAGGAGCGACTAAAAATCTTAGTCGCTCCTTTTATATAAAACTATCGTTATTCTTAAAAATCTCTTGATTTACTCCATCAATAAATTCAAGAAGAGTTTCTCTTCCCACAGCATCAAGTGATGAGGTTACAAAATATTGAGGCATTTCTTCCCAGTTGTTAGCAAGCAATGCTTTTCTGTAAGCAGCTATGTTCTGCTCAGTTTTACCTTTGCTTATTTTGTCGGCTTTTGTAAAAATAATACAGAAAGGAACTTGGGTTTCACCAAGGTATGTGATGAATTCTAAATCAATTTTTTGAGCTTCGTGGCGGATGTCAATCAATACAAATGCACATACTAATTGTTCACGTTTTTCAAAATAATCAGTAATGAATTTTTGAAAAACTTCTTTTGTTTTTTTCGAAACTCGAGCATATCCATAACCAGGCAAATCTACTAAAAACCAATTGCTATTTATCTTAAAATGATTTATAAGTTGCGTTTTTCCTGGTTTAGCCGATGTTTTAGCTAGATTTTTGTGATTCGTCAACATATTTATTAATGACGATTTGCCTACATTAGAGCGTCCAATAAATGCATATTCTGGCAATCTTTCTTGTGGACATTTGCTTACTTCAGAGTTGCTTATGATAAATTCGGCAGTATTAATTTTCATCTAAACTTTTGTTTTAATCTGTGTTCTGACTTAATTGTACTTATTAAAGACTGAACACTGAACACTAAACGCTTTTATGTTCAGCTTTTGTTTCTAACCATTCTTCTAAAATCCTATTGAATTCATCTGGGTGCTCCATCATTGCTGCGTGACCACATTTGTCAATCCAATACAGTGTTGAATTAGGTAACAATCTATGAAATTCTTCGGCTACTTCTGGTGGTGTAACTTTGTCTTGTTTGCCCCAAATGATTCCTGTAGGAACGTGCATTTTTGGTAGGTCTTTTGCCATATTATGGCGAATAGCACTTTTTGCAATAGTCAAAGTTTTTAAAAGTTTCATTCTATCATTTACAGTAGCGTAAACTTCGTCTATGATTTCTTTTGTAGCAACAGCAGGATCATAAAATACATCTTCAGATTTTTTCTTAATGTATTCGTAGTCGCCTCTTTTTGGATAGCTTTCTCCCATTGCACTTTCGTATAATCCTGAACTTCCAGTAATTACTAACCCCGAAGTTCGCTCAGGGAACATTTTTGTGAAATATAAAGCAATATGTCCACCTAATGAGTTTCCAACAAGAATAGCTCTTTCAAAACCTTTGTAATTCATAAAGTTTCTTAGGTAAACAGCAAAGGATTTAACGTTTGTTTTAAGTATGTTTTGCGTGTAGAGTGGTAGTTCTGGAATTACAACTTTGTAACCTCTTTTTGGAAAGTAGTTTGCAACTCCTCCAAAATTACTTAAACCACCCATTAATCCGTGCAAAATTATAATTGGAGTTCCTTCTCCTGCTTCAAAATATCTGTATTTACCGTCTTTTATTAAGTTCTCCACTTTGTATTTTGTTTCTCATTTTTTACAAATATATGATTAAAGGATTATAATAGAAAGTATTTTGTTTTTTTACGGACATTCGCTTTTAAAAATATTTAAAAAATTTTGGAGAAATTACCACTCCCGATAGTTGTCTATCGGGAGTGGCAATTTTTTAAACGTGAATGTCCTGGTTTTTTTAGAGGAATAACTTTTTTACCAATCTCTCTTTTTTAGTATCCAATAAGAGCCGAAAATAAATAGACCTGACCACAATAAGCACATAATAAAGCTTTTTAACGGATAGTCAAAATTATGTTCAGAAGCAACTAGTGCTTGAACAATTTTTAAACGATCTGTTGGGTTTGGAATTAAACTTGACATTGAATGTAAGGGAAGTAAATCAGAAAAAAAGAAATGCTGTTTAAGATTAGCTATTGCTTCTTTCGTAACTGCTGCTTTTTTTGCTATTGAAACTTCAATTCCTGATAGTATTGATTCGCCAACCCATAATACAAATAGTAGTAAAAATGCAAAAGTAGATTTTCTAACTAAAATTGTTATAAACATCAGAAAAGTAAAGAAAGTGAATAATTTAATGCAGTAATTGCCTATAAAAAATGATTCTTTCCATACTAAATCACTAGTGGTTTGTTCTGAATAACTGAATCCTATAAATAAAGTAATAATAAAAACCAGTAGCGATGAAATTAGTGTGATAAGACTAATTGATAACAATTTAGATACAATGAATTCTTTTCTGCTTAAACCGTCAATAATATTTTGTTTAAACATTCGGTTCGTGAATTCTTGTGAAATGGAATAGATGATAATTAAACCAATAAATATTTTTAATAAAGCAACGGTGTAAGTTGTAAAATTCCAAATTTCTGGAAAATTGTACATTCCTTGTTCTTTAAGATTGATTTTTTGTCCTAACAAATCAAAATCTACTAATCCTATAAATAAAAGTAGAATGAAAATTCCAAAATATAATCCAGTAAATATCTTAAAAGGTTTATAACCTATGTTTTTATAATATTCTAATTTTAATAAACGTAGCATACTAATTTTTTTTAATGAGTTCAAGGAATTGTGTTTCTAATGATTGTTTTTTCTTAACTAAATGTGATAAATATATGTTTTTAGATACAAGTTTTTGGTTCAATTCTAATGCGGAAATATCTTTCTCTATTTGAGCAATAACGAGATTGTTTTCAATAGAAATTTTAGCAAATAAACCGAAGTCTTTGAGTGCTGTAATAAGTTCTTCGTCTGTATCAGCCTTCAGTTCAAAATAACCATTGTTATTAGTTATTTGATCCACAGGACCGCAATAAATAGAATTTCCTTGTTTTAAAATAATTACATGGCTGCATATTTTTTCAATTTCATCCAGTAAGTGGCTGGCAATAAGGATTGTAATTCCTTGACTGGCAATATAGTTTATGATTTCTCTTATTTTTATAATTCCTTCAGGATCAAGTCCATTTGTTGGTTCGTCTAGGATTAAAACTTCAGGGTCATTTAGTAATGCTGATGCTATAGCAAGTCGTTGTTTCATTCCAAGTGAATAAGTGCTAAAAGCGTCATTCTTTCTTTCTAGTAAGCCAACTGTAATTAACACATTATCAATTTTATTGTAAGGAACGCCTTTAATTTCGGCAACTATTTTTAAATTTTTCTCTGCACTTAAATAAGGATAAAAATTAGGTTGTTCAATTATAGCACCAATTTTTTTAAGTGTATTCGTATTTGTTCCTTTTTGGTTAAACCAATACCATTCGCCAGAAGTGGGTTGAATAGTTGATAAGAGCATACCTAAAGTAGTTGATTTTCCACTTCCATTAGGTCCTAATAGGCCGTAAACATTTCCTTTTTCAACGTCAAAAGAAATATTGTTTACAGCTATTTTTTTGAATTTTTTTGTTAGTTGTCTAACTGATAATACTGTATTCATGATTGATGTTTTTTAATTAGTGTTACTTCTTAAATTTTTGTTACATGAAAAACTTATCAACAAAGTGGTATTTTGTGGTAAAATGTGGTAAAATAATTTTTATATTTGTCGTTATTCATATTAAATCGTAACTCGTTGAATACCATAGTAGGAACATACGAATGTAAAGCAGATTCTAAAGGAAGGCTGATGCTGCCTGTGTCCTTGAAGAATCAATTAGCATCGTCGCTACAGGATGGTTTTGTTTTAAAACGTTCGGTTTTTCAACAATGTTTGGAGTTGTATCCAATGGCAGAGTGGAATTTGATGATGCAAAAAATTAATAAACTGAATCGTTTTGTTAAAAAAAACAATGATTTTATTCGTCGATTTACAGCTGGTGTAAGAATGATAGAAATTGATTCGACGGGAAGATTGTTGGTGCCAAAAGATTTAGCTGTTTTTGCTTCAATTTCAAATAATGTGGTTTTGTCTTCTGCGGTAAATATTGTGGAGATTTGGGACAAAGATTTGTATGAAAAAGCAATTGATGATTCAGTGGGAGATTTTGCTGATTTAGCAGAAGAAGTAATGGGGGATATAAATTTTGATGACAATGGAATATCATAATCCAGTATTATTAAAAGAAACGGTAGATGGTTTAAATATTAAACCTGATGGCGTGTATGTTGATGTGACGTTTGGTGGAGGAGGTCATTCAAAAGAAATTTTGTCCAGATTGGGACCTAACGGTAAGTTGTTTGCTTTTGATCAGGATGAGGATGCTTGGGAAAATGCTTTAGCAGATGAGCGATTTACGTTGATAAAAGAGAATTTTAGATATATCAAAAATTTTCTTCGATTTTACGGAATTCGAAAGGTAGATGGGATTTTGGCAGATTTAGGAGTGTCTTCTCATCAATTTGATGTTCCTGAAAGAGGTTTTTCGACACGATTCGACGGTGAACTGGATATGCGAATGAGTAAAAAAAATGAAATTAGTGCATATACAGTAGTGAACGAATACGACGATAAAGATTTACGTCGTATTTTTTTAGAATATGGTGAATTGAAAAATGCGCCCGCTCTTGCAAGAACAATTATTGAAGCTAGAGAAAAAGAAAGTATTGTAAATACAGAAGATTTGAAACAAGTTTTGAGTCGGTTTTTACCAGCTCACAAAGCAAATAAGATTTTAGCTCAAATTTATCAAGCTATAAGGATTGAGGTAAATCAAGAGATGGAAGTTTTAAAAGAGTTCTTGCAACAATCTTTAGAAGTTTTGAATGAGGAGGGTAGATTAAGCGTGATTTCATATCATTCACTTGAAGATAGATTGGTAAAGCGTTTTATGAAAAACGGAATGTTTGAAGGAGAACCAGAACGAGATATGTTTGGACGCTTTGAAGTTCCTTTCAAGTTAATTGGGAAATTAATCGTTCCTACCGAAGAAGAAATAAAAATTAATAATCGTGCTCGAAGTGCAAAGCTTCGAATAGCTGAAAAAAGATAATGAGTAATAAATTTTATAGCATACTCAAAGCGAGATTCCTAGTGAATGAAGACGCCTTCAAAAATTGGCGTTTCATCTTGTTTTTGTTGGTGTTGGCTATAATAATGATTGCGAATACGCACAGTTACGAAAAGAAAGTTTTTCGTATTGCAGAGCTAAATAATGAAGTAAAAGAACTTAGATCTGAATTTGTAGATAGACGTTCTGAATTAATGAAATTAAAAATGGAATCGACGGTGGCTACAAAAATGGCCGAAAAAGAAATATTTCCTTCGTCTGTTCCTCCAAAAAAAATAAAAGTTGTCGAGGAAAAAAAAGAGCCTTGGTATAAATTATGGTAGCTACAGATCGTAACATATTAAAACGTGTTTATGTGATTGCATTAGTGATTTTTCTAATGTCATCTGCTGTTGCTATAAAACTAACGAACATTCAGTGGGTTGAAGGTGAATATTATAAAAAATTAGCTCAAGAAAGAACCGTTAAAAACTTTGTAATTCCAGCTAATCGTGGTAATGTGTATTCATCTGATGGAAGTTTGTTAGCTACATCAATCCCAAAATATAATATCCGTTTTGATGCAGTTGCGCCAACAGATGAAAATTTTAAAAAGTATATAAAATCACTCTCTGATTCACTTTCGCTAATACTTAAAAAACCTAGCGGAACCATTTTAAATGAGTTTAGAAAAGCTAGGGGTAATAAAAATAGGTATTTTCTTGTAGCTCGTGATTTGAGTTATACAGAATATGCAACAATTAAACGTTTTCCTCTTTTTAATTTAGGAGCTTATAAAGGAGGAATTATTATCGAGCAAGAAACTGTTCGTGAGCATCCTATAGGTAAAATTGCTGCGCGTACCATCGGATATGAGCGTTATGATGAAAATGGTAAGTTATTGCCAGTAGGTATCGAAGGGGCATTTGGTAACTATCTAAATGGGAAAGATGGAAAGATTTTAAAACAAAAAATTGCACAAGGGCAATGGAAACCTATACGTGATAACAATGAAGTTGAACCTATAGATGGGTATGATATTGTTTCAACCATAGATGTTTATATTCAGGACATTGCGCATCACGCTTTATTAAAACAATTAGAAGAATATGAAGCAGATCATGGCTGTGTTGTTGTTATGGAGACAAAAACGGGAGCCGTGAGAGCAATTTCTAATTTAGGACGTGACAAGGATGGTTCGTATTATGAGACTATCAATTATGCTGTTGGAGAATCACACGAACCAGGTTCAACTTTTAAATTAGTCGATTTAATAGCAATATTAGATGATAAAAAAGTAGATACGAGTAAGGTTTATGATAGCCACGGAGGTGAAGTTACTTACAGAGGAAAAAAAGTGCGTGATTCGCACGATGGAGGTTATGGAAAAGTTTCTTTAGCGCGTGGATTTGAGGTTTCTTCTAATACTATTTTGGTACAAGCTGTTTATGAGAATTATAAAGACAATCCAAAACAATTTGTGGATAGAATTAACGGATTAGGGCTTAATAAGCCTTTAGGTTTGCCTTTTAAAGGTGAAGGAAATCCTAAAATTCCGCAACCAGGCACTAATGATTGGCACGGAATCTCGCTTCCTTGGATGGCATTTGGATATGGCGTTTCGGTTACACCTTTACAAACGCTTACCTTATATAATGCTGTAGCGAATAATGGAGAAATGATTAAACCGTTATTTGTGCAAGAAGTAAAAGAATGGAACAAAACCATTAAAAAGTTTGATAAACAAGTGATCAATCCTAAAATTTGTTCTGATGAGACTCTAAATAAAGTAAGAGCTGTTTTGAAAAATGTAGTAAAAAGAGGGACTGCTTCAAAATTGTATTCTAAAGATTTTTCGATGGCAGGAAAAACAGGAACTGCTCAAGCAAATTATGGAACTAATGGTGGAAATGATAAGCATTATATTTCTTCTTTTGCAGGATATTTTCCAGCCGAAGATCCAAAATATTCTTGTATTGTGGTAGTGCATAAGCCTAATACTGCTAAGAATAATTACTATGGAGCAGATGTAGCGGGGCCTGTGTTTAAACGTATTGCACAAAAAGTATTTACAGATGTTCCGTCAACAGATCAAGTAAAATCGTTAAAGAAAAAGTTTACAAATCAAGAGAAAAATTATTTAGCATATAATGAAAAGCTGAATAAGAAACCAACAGTGATACCTAATCTAAAAGGAATGTCTGGAATGGATGCGGTAGCCTTGTTGGAAAATTTGAATATGAAAGTACGAGTAATAGGATATGGTAAGGTAAAGAAGCAATCTATCAAGCCTGGAGAACCTATTATTAAAAACAACATTATAGTATTAGAATTGTCATAATGAAATGCTTTAGCATTACATCGTCAGATAAAGGAAAATATTGAATTAGATGAAACTAAAAGATATATTATATAAAGTCGCTATAGAAGCAGTAAACGGTTCGACGGAAGTTGAAGTGAATGCTGTTCATTTTGATTCTCGAAAAATTGAGGTCAATGATGTTTTTGTAGCTATTAGAGGAACTGTTTCAGACGGGCATAATTTTATTGATAAAGCGATTAGTTTAGGAGCTTCTGCGATAATATGTGAAGAATTACCTTCTACAGTTTTGTCTCAAATCACTTATGTTCTGGTTAAAGATACTAATGAAGCATTGGCATTTTTAGCTACAAACTTCTATGATAATCCATCACAAAAATTGCAATTAGTAGGAGTAACAGGAACTAATGGAAAAACGACGATTGCTTCTTTGTTATATCAGATGTTTAAAAAAGCAGGACATAAAGTAGGTCTGCTTTCTACTGTAAAAATTATGGTAGATGAAAAAGAATACAAAGCAACGCACACCACTCCTGATTCATTGACTATCAATTATTATTTGGATGAAATGATTGAAGAAGGATGTGAGTACTGTTTTATGGAAGTAAGTTCACACGGAGTGCATCAAAAGCGTACGGAAGGATTAATGTTTGCAGGTGGTGTGTTTACTAATTTGTCACACGATCATCTGGACTATCATCCTACTTTTGCAGAATACCGCGATGTTAAAAAATCTTTTTTTGATCATTTGCCTAAAACTGCTTTTGCCATTACAAATATTGATGATAAAAATGGTCCTGTAATGCTGCAAAATACTCAAGCTAGAAAATTGAGTTATGCTTTGAAGACTTATGCAGATTATAAGGCAGTTATTTTAGAAAATCAATTAACGGGCTTACAACTTAAAATTAATGAACAAGAAGTTTGGACCAGGTTGATTGGGACTTTCAACGCTTATAATTTATTAGCTATTTATGCGGTGGCAGTCGAATTAGGAATTGAAAAAATCGAAGCACTTAGATTACTGTCTGAATTAGAAAGTGTTTCGGGAAGATTTCAATTTATTGTTTCTGCAACAAAAATTACGGCTATTGTAGATTATGCACATACGCCAGATGCTTTAGAAAACGTGTTGAATACCATAAATGATATCCGTACAAAAAACGAACAGTTAATTACTATTGTTGGTTGTGGTGGCGATAGAGATAAAACGAAGCGTCCAATAATGGCAAAAATCGCTACAGAAATGAGTGATAAAGTTGTTTTGACTTCTGATAATCCAAGAACTGAAGATCCTGCGGTTATATTAGAAGAAATGGAAGCAGGAATTTCACCAGAAAATTTCAAAAAATATGTTTCCATTTTAGACAGAAAGCAAGCTATAAAAACAGCTTGTCAAATGGCAAATAAGGGAGATATAATTCTTATTGCTGGAAAAGGACATGAAGCTTATCAAGAAATAAACGGAGTGCGACACGATTTTGACGATATGAAAATTGTAAAAGAAATTTTAGAACAGTTTAATAAATAATAATTTTAGAATTAAGACTTCTGAATTCAGAAATTTAAAATCTAAAATCTAAAATAAATAATATGTTATACTACTTTTTTGAATACTTAGACAAAACCCTTAATGTTCCTGGAACAGGTGTTTTTCAATATATAACATTTAGATCCGCTTTGGCTATCATAATGTCATTGTTATTATCGACAATTTATGGTAAACGAGTGATTGGATATTTAAGGAAATTACAAATAGGTGAAACTGTTCGTGAATTAGGATTGGAAGGGCAAACTCAAAAGGCAGGAACACCTACAATGGGAGGAATCATTATCATATTTTCGACTTTGATTCCAGTGCTTCTATTGGCAAAACTGAATAATATTTACATTTTGCTTTTAATTATCTCAACGATTTGGATGGGATTAATAGGTTTTTTAGATGACTATATCAAAGTATTTAAAAAAGATAAGGAAGGATTAAAAGGAATTTTTAAAGTGATAGGTCAAGTGGGATTAGGGCTTTTTGTAGGTTCTGTGTTGTATTTTCATCCAGATGTCACCATTAGAGAAAAGACTAATGAGAAAATTGTGGTGAATCAAACCGAAAATACAATTACGCCTATCTATAAAGAGGAAAAATCGACAGCGACAACGATTCCTTTCGTGAAAAATAACGAGTTGGAATATGCAAAAATTTTGGCCCCTTTTACAGATGATTATCAAAAATATGCTTGGTTAATTTTTATTCCAGTAGTTATTTTTATTATTACCGCAGTATCAAATGGTGCAAATTTAACCGACGGGATAGATGGACTAGCAGCAGGGACTTCGGCCATATCAGTAACCGCTCTCGGTGTATTTACATTTGTTTCGGGTAATATTATTTTTTCTAAATATTTGAATATAATGTTCATTCCTCATTCGGGAGAAATGACGGTTTTTATATCCGCATTTATAGGAGCATTAGTAGGATTCTTATGGTATAATAGTTTTCCAGCGGCTGTATTTATGGGTGACACTGGGAGTTTAACCATAGGAGGTGTTATTGCTGTGATTGCGATTGCAATTCGAAAAGAAATGTTGATACCTGTAATTTGTGGAATTTTCTTAGCCGAAAATTTATCAGTAATGATTCAAGTGGCCTATTTTAAATATACGAAAAAGAAATATGGCGAAGGGCGTAGGATTTTCTTAATGTCGCCGTTACACCATCACTATCAGAAAAAAGGCTATCACGAGAGTAAGATTGTGACTCGCTTTTGGATTGTGGGAATATTATTAGCTATTGTTTCAATTGTAACATTGAAAATGAGATAAAATTTATTAAAAGTTTAGAGTTTCCATTAGTGAAGTCTTAAACTTTGAAATTAAAACTTAAAACAAAGAATGGAAAGATTAGTAGTTTTAGGAGGAGGAGAGAGTGGAGTAGGAACAGCAATTTTAGGAAAGAAAAAAGGATATGATGTATTTGTTTCCGATTTTGGGAAAATAAAACATACCTATAAAGAAGTGTTGTCTTTGCACAAAATAAAATTTGAAGACGAGCAACATACAGAGGATTTGATATTAAATGCAGATGTGGTAATGAAAAGTCCTGGTATTCCAGATAAGGCTCCTATTGTTAAAAAATTGATTGAAAAAGGTATTCCTATTCTTTCAGAAATAGAATTTACCAAGCAATTTACAGATGCTGTGACAGTTGGTATTACTGGTAGTAACGGAAAAACAACTACGACAATGTTAACGTATCATTTGCTAAAGCAAGGAGGTTTAAATGTGGGGCTTGCAGGAAATATAGGCAAGAGTTTTGCTTGGCAAGTGGCTGAAGGGAAGTATGATACTTATGTTTTGGAGTTAAGCAGTTTTCAATTAGATGGGATTAATACATACAAACCACACATTGCAATTATTACTAATATTAGTCCAGATCATTTGGATCGATATGAATATAAATATGAAAATTACATCGCTTCTAAGTTTAGAATTACAATGAATCAAACTGAGGATGATTTTTTGATTTATGATGCAGATGATGAAGCAATAAATAATTGGTTGAAAACCAATACAACAAAAGCCAAATTGATTCCATTTTCGATTTCACAAAAATTAGAATTTGGAGCTTACTTAGAGAATGATATAATAATATTCAATATAACAAACGAGATTTTTAATATGCCAACAACTCAATTATCATTAGAAGGAAAACATAACGTTAAAAACGCAATGGCGGCAGCAACAGTTGCTCAACTTTTAAAAATTAGAAAAGAAACCATTCGTGAAAGTATGTCTGATTTTCAAGGAGTAGAGCATCGATTAGAAAAAGTTTTAAAAATTAATAATGTGCAATATGTTAATGACTCTAAAGCGACAAATGTAAATGCTACTTTCTTTGCTTTAGATAGTATGACAACACCTACTGTATGGATTGTTGGTGGAGTAGATAAAGGAAATGATTATGAAGAGTTATTGCCACTTGTAAACGAGAAAGTAAAAGCTATTGTTTGTCTAGGAGTTGATAATGCAAAAATTATTGACACTTTCGCTGGGATTGTAGATGAATTGGTTGAAGCTAATACAATGAATGACGCTGTAAAATTAGCGTATAGAATGGCTGAAAAAGGAGATACAGTTTTATTATCACCAGCTTGCGCAAGTTTCGATTTGTTTGAAAACTATGAAGATAGAGGACGTCAGTTTAAACAAGCTGTACAGAATTTGTAATATTAGATTTTAGATGTTAGATATATGACTAATGAAGATTTAAAAGTTAGGACAAAACAATATTCGATATCTATTCTAAAGATAATAGAATTATTGCCTAATTCAATTTCGACAAGGGTAATAATTAATCAAATTGTAAAATCAGCTACCTCGGTAGGCGCTAATTATAGAGCGGTATGTAGGGCAAGAAGTGATAAAGAATTTGTCTCAAAAATGAATATAGTTTTAGAAGAAGTAGATGAGACACTTTTTTGGTTGGAAATAATTTTAGAAATGAAATGGTTTGATAATGATGAAGGAGCAATGAAAATTTGGAAAGAAGGTAATGAATTAACAGCCATATTTGTTAGTTCATTAAAAACAATAAATAATCGATTAAATCAAAAATAATTCTAAAATCTGATATCTAAAATCTGATATCTAAAATCTGATATCTAAAATCTGAT